>JAJRPL010000375.1 GCA_024280815.1 Bacteroidota bacterium | reverse complement strand
CACCACTTTTATTGCATATTTTTTTGAAGGAATTTTGTTGTATTTTGATACTATTATTTTTTGAAAACCTAGTTTTTCAGCCTCTAAAATCCGTTGCTCAATACGGTTTACAGGTCTAATTTCTCCTGCCAAACCAACCTCTGCAGCAAAGCAATAGTCTTGCGGAATAGGTTCATCTTCATTTGATGATAAAATAGCAGTAACAACAGCCAAATCTATTGCAGGATCATCAACAGAAATGCCACCAGCAATATTTAAAAACACATCTTTAGCACCGAGTCTAAACCCTGCTCGTTTTTCTAATACGGCTAAAATCATATTGAGTCTTTTGGTATTATAACCTGTGGTAGAACGTTGAGGTGTACCATAAACCGCTGTACTTACTAAGGCCTGTACTTCAATCATTAAAGGTCGCATGCCTTCTAAAGTCGCACCAATAGCAGTACCACTTAAAGAACCATCTTTTTCAGAAATAAGTATTTCTGAAGGGTTTTCAACTTCACGTAAACCGCTCCCTAACATTTCGTAAATACCTAGTTCTGCTGTAGAACCAAATCGGTTTTTTTGAGCTCTTAAAATACGATAGGTATGATTTCTATCGCCTTCAAACTGTAAAACCACATCTACCATATGTTCTAAGATTTTCGGACCTGCAATAGCACCTTCTTTGGTAATATGACCGATTAAAAGAACAGGCGTAGCTGTTTCTTTGGCAAATTTTATCAATTCAGCTGAGGTTTCACGTATTTGAGAGATGCTACCTGGTGATGCCTCAATGTAATCGGTATGTAAGGTTTGAATAGAGTCTATCACCACTAAATCGGGTTCTGTTTCTTCTATGCTTTTAAAAATATTTTGGGTCTTGGTTTCGGTTAAAATTAAACACTCTGTATTGGAGTTTACTAATCGTTCTGCTCGCATTTTAATTTGCGATTGACTTTCTTCACCAGAAACATAGAGCACTTTTTTATTTATGGTTAAGGCTATTTGTAAAATCAAGGTCGATTTACCAATACCAGGTTCACCGCCTAATAAAGTTACAGATCCTTTTACCAATCCGCCACCCAAGACTCTGTTAAGCTCATTATTATTAGTGTCAATGCGATCTTCTTCATTAATAGCAATGTCATTAATTTTAAGCGGTTTGGCAATTTTTTTAGAAGATTTACTTTGTTTCCATTCTCTTTTTTCTTCTTTTTGAACAATTTCTTCAACAATGGTATTCCACTCATTACAAGCGGTACATTTACCTACCCATTTGGCGTATTGTGTCCCACAATTTTGACAGAAAAAAGTTGTTTTGGTTTTTGCCATTTTAAAAATATTTCGATGTTGATTCTTTAAATTTAAGGGCTATTTTCCTTCCTTTTGGGATGGGTTAGGGATGGGATTATAATCTTTTAACTCCATTTTTTCTCCATCAAAAACGCCATAGGTAAAATAAGAAATCCAATCACCTAGATTGATGTATTTACTTTGTTTACCCACTTCAATTTCCATAGGTAAATGTCGATGACCAAAGATAAAATAATCATAATGTTTTGTTTCTAATTTCCGTTTGGCATATTGTACGAGCCATTCATTATCCTCGCCTAGAAATTTAATGTCTTCATCACCAGAGATTAATTTGTTTTTAGTGGATAGGTATTGTGCAAAACGCAATCCCCAATCAGGATGAACCCATCTATATAACCATTTAGAAAAAGGATTGGTAAATACTTTTTTCATGCGTTTATATCCTTTGTCTTTTGGACCTAATCCGTCACCATGACCCATCAAAAAGGCAGTATTATTTACAGTTAATTCTAAGGGTTTATAATGCACAGGAATATTCAACTCCTTTTCAAAATAATCTAGCATCCATAAGTCATGATTTCCTACAAAAAAATGAATGGGAATTCCGCTATCACTAATTTCGGCTAGTTTACCTAAGACACGTACAAATCCTTTTGGGACAACGGTTTTATATTCATACCAACAATCGAATAAATCGCCCAATAAAAAGATAGCTTCGGCATCTTGCTTGACAGTATCTAACCACTGTACAAACTTCTTTTCTCTAACCAAACTTTCTTTGTGATTAGGTATGCCAAAATGCTGGTCAGAGGCAAAGTAAATTTTTTTATGTTGTGGTAATTTAATATTCATTCAAGTTATTTCACTTTGTTTTTGAGAACTGACTACTGGTCAGATGCAAACCATTCTGCATAAGAATTGTTAGTTTCATAGAGTTTTAACGAATGCAATTTAACAGAACTTGGCAATTGTTTACTAATTTTTTCAGCAAAATCTATGAGCATATTTTCACTCGTAGGTTGATAATTGACTAACAATACCTTTGGTGAATGCGGTTTAATTTTTTCGGCTAATGCTGCATGAGGCGAATTTTTATTCAATACCGTAGCGTGGTCAAAAATAGCAACTATTTCTGTTTTTACTATTTTTTTTAAGTCGCCAAAATCGAGTACCATTCCGTTTTTTACATGATTTTCATCGTTAATGGGTGAGCCAATTATGGTAACATAAAGCTGATAACTATGGCCATGAATATTTTTGCACTTGCCATCATAACCGTATAAAGCATGTGCGGTTTCAAAATCGAAATGTTTGGTAATTCTAATTGTACTCATAGTAAGCAAATGTAACTATAATTGATGAGATTCCTGTCTACGAAGGAATTACGTTTAGTTGTTTTCCAACCTTTATAAAAGCAGCAATAGCCTTGTCTAAATGCTCTTGGGTATGTGCAGCAGATAGTTGTACTCTAATTCTTGCTTTATCTTTGGGCACTACAGGGAAAAAGAACCCGATGACATAAATCCCTTCTGATAATAATGCATTTGCCATGTCTTGTGATAGTTTTGCATCGTATAACATTACAGGTACAATGGCAGCATCAGCTCCAACAAGATCAAAACCAGCATCTTCCATTTTGTTACGGAAATAGTTGGT
>JAJRPL010000374.1 GCA_024280815.1 Bacteroidota bacterium | reverse complement strand
GTTAGTGTTGAATTTTATATTCCCAGTATTGCTATTGATGAATAAAACATATAAAAATAAACCTTGGTTTTTAGGAATTACTGGCTTGGCAATTATTGCAGGTCACTATATAGATATGTTTGTAATGATAGCTCCCGGAACTGTAGGAAATGAATTACATTTCGGAATTCCTGAAATAGGAGCAATATTATTCTTTTCAGGTTTATTTATATTCTTTACATTTAATGCCTTGACAAAAGCACCATTACATGCCAAAGGAAACCCGTTTATGAAAGAAAGTGAAGTGTATCAATATCATTAAAACTATTAGAATAACAGATGAAAGCATTATTTTATATTATCATATTTGTAGTTATAATTGTCGCTATTTGGCAAGTTGTAAAAATATTAGGCTTAACTAAAGTCGAAAATCAAACAGCTACAGAAAAAGAAAATAATATCAACGGGTGGTTATTACTCGTTTTTATGGGCTTTGTTTATGGCTTAATGATCTATAGTTTAATTGGCTATAAAGATGTGTTATTACCTCAATTGTCAGCCTCAGCTGAAGGGCATCATATAGACAATCTATTTGTAATGACTATGGGACTGATTCTTGTAGTTCAGTTTCTTATCCAATTTGTATTGTTTTATTTCTCATTCAAGTATAGAGGTATCAACAATAGAAAAGCTCTCTTTTTTGCAGATAGTCATAAATTAGAAACTATTTGGACAGTAATACCAACCATTGTACTTTCTGGATTGATTATTTATGGTCTTTGGACTTGGAACGAAATTAAAGATTCATCAGATTCAGAGAACCCATTAATCGTAGAATTATATGCAAAGCAATTTCAATGGGAAGCAAGATATGCTGGGGCAGATAATGAACTTGGGTTTGCCAATGTTCGTTTTATTGAAGGTGTAAATACCATGGGGGTTGATTTTTCTGATAAAAATGCAAGTGATGATATACCATTAGCTGTTGAAGAAGGAAAGTTTGTAAAAGAATTACACTTACCAAAGAATAGAAAAGTAATATTTAAATTACGTTCTCAAGATGTATTGCACTCTGCTTATATGCCTCACTTTAGGGCTCAAATGAATTGTGTGCCTGGTATGGTTACAGAAATTGCATTTACACCAACGGTAACCACTACAGAAATGAGGTTGAATGAAGATACGCAAGCAAAATATGAGCACATTAATGAACTTAGAGAGGCAAGGGGAGATGAAAAAGTTGAGTTTGATTATTTATTACTTTGTAATAAAATATGTGGTGCATCTCATTACAATATGCAGTTAAAAATTATTGTCGATGAGCAAGCTGACTTTAATAAATGGTTAGCTACTCAGAAAACATTTGCTCAAACAAATAAATAATAAAATAAATTTTTTATAATATGTCAGATCATCATCATAAAGAAACTTTTGTAACAAAGTACATCTTTAGTCAAGATCATAAAATGATTTCTAAACAATACCTAATTACAGGCATTATCATGGGAGTAATAGCAGGCTTTATGTCTATGTTGTTTCGTTTGCAAATAGCATTTCCTGAAGAGTCGTTTAGTATCATTGAAGCCTTTCTAGGAAGAGCAGGTGAAGGTGGCGTTATGACACCAGACATGTACTTATCATTAGTGACTATTCATGGAACGCTAATGGGGTTTTTTGTGTTAACTGCAGGTTTAAGCGGTACATTTAGTAACTTGTTAATACCACTACAAATAGGTGCACGTGATATGGCATCTGGTTTTTTAAATATGATTTCTTACTGGTTATTCTTTTTGTCAAGTGTAATTATGTTGGCTTCATTGTTTATTGAAACTGGCCCTGCAAACTCAGGTTGGACTATTTACCCACCTTTAAGTGCATTACCACAAGCAATTTCAGGTTCTGGATTAGGAATGACATTATGGTTAGTATCTATGGCTATTTTTATTGCATCGTCATTATTAGGAGCATTAAACTACATAGTTACCGTATTAAATTTGCGTACCATAGGTATGAAAATGACAAGATTGCCATTGACAATTTGGGCTTTCTTTGTAACAGCTATTATTGGTGTAGTATCATTTCCAGTATTATTATCAGCTGCATTATTATTAATTTTTGATAGAAGTTTTGGTACTTCATTCTATTTGTCTGATATCTTTATTGCCGGAGAAGTGCTACATTATAAAGGAGGTTCGCCGATACTTTTTGAACACTTATTTTGGTTCTTAGGTCACCCAGAAGTGTATATCGTTATTTTACCAGCTATGGGTATCGTATCTGAAATAATGGCTGTCAATTCAAGAAAACCCATTTTTGGATATAGAGCAATGATTATTTCAATTATTGCCATTGCATTTTTATCAACTATTGTTTGGGGGCATCATATGTTTGTTACGGGTATGAATCCGTTTTTAGGATCTGTATTTACATTTACAACGTTGTTGATAGCTATACCATCAGCAGTTAAATCGTTTAACTGGATTACCACACTTTGGAAAGGGAATCTACAAATGAATACCGCCATGTTATTTTCTATTGGTTTTGTATCTACTTTTATAACTGGAGGTTTGACAGGAATAATTTTAGGAGATAGTGCTCTTGATATTAACGTACATGATACGTATTTTGTAATTGCTCACTTTCACTTGGTGATGGGTGTTTCTGCTATTTTCGGAATGATTGCAGGTGTTTATCATTGGTTTCCGAAAATGTATGGTAGAATGATGAATAAAGACTTAGGTTATCTTCATTTTTGGTTAACAGCTATCTCAGCTTATGGTGTGTTTTTTCCAATGCACTTTGTAGGTCTTGCAGGTTTACCAAGACGTTATTATAGTAATACTGATTTTCCAATTTTTGATGATTTAGCAGATATTAATGTATTGATGACTATATTCGCAATAATTGGAGGTTTAGCTCAACTTATATTTTTAGCTAACTTTTTCTTTAGTATTTCTAAAGGGAAAAAAGCAACTAAAAATCCATGGAGAGCAACTACACTTGAATGGACAACACCAGTTGATCTTGGGCATGGAAATTGGCCAGGAGAAATACCAGCTGTACATCGTTGGGCTTATGATTATAGTAAAACTGATGAGAATGGAGACTTATGGGGAGGAGAAGATTTTACAATGCAAACCCTGCCGATAAGAGAAGGGGAAGAAGAATTTTAGTAATAGAACGATAACCCAATGGGTTTCCGAATTCACCTCTCCGAGCTTGTACCGAGCGAAACCGAGGTAGAGAGGTCATAATCGTATTTAGCGATTATGGGTGAGGATTAATCAATAATTTTCAAAAAACAGCTTCAACTATTGAGGCTGTTTTTTGGTTTAATAGGTATTAGTTATATTTGGCTAAAATAAGATTCACACTATATGCGTATTTTTAAAATAATTCTTAAAGTTTTAGCTGTGCTACTTATCGTAACACTAGTTGGCGGTTATTTGTTTAAGAACAGTTTAAAGCCAACCTATAAAGGTGAATTGAAATTAACTTCGCTACAAGACAAAGTAGAAGTTTTTTATGACGATTATGGTGTGCCACATATCTATGCTCAAAATGAATTGGATGCCCGTAGAGCATTAGGTTATGTACATGCCCAAGACAGACTTTGGCAAATGGAAGTCATTAGAAGGTTGGCAGCGGGTAGACTTTCAGAATTATTTGGTTCAAAGCTTATCAGAACTGATAAATTTTTCTCGGGTTTAGGTATTGAAGAAGCCTCAGAAAAAACGATTTCAGCATTAGATAAAAACTCAGAAGTATACCAGCAAACGATGGCTTATCTTGATGGAGTCAATCAGTTTATAGAAAAAGGAGCAACTCCAGTAGAATTTTATTTATTGAGTATTGAAAAAGAAAAATATACACTAAAAGATGTATACAATGTATTTGGCTATATGTCATTTAGTTTTGCCGCTGCACATAAGACAGAGCCTGTATTGACTATGGTTAAAGATAAATTAGGAGATGCTTATTTGAAAGAGCTAGGTATTCCTATTTATGAAAATACGGCAGTGATTAAAACAGAGAAAAATGAGATTATAGAAACAAGATTGGCAGAAGCTGTAAATGCTATTTATGAACAACTGCCTGTTGCTCCTTTTATAGGGAGTAATAGTTGGGTGATAGGTGCTGATAAAACTAAAAATGGTAAAGTAATTTTCGCCAATGATCCTCATATAGCCTTTTCACAACCTGCAGTTTGGTATGAGTCTCATATCAAAACTCCAAATTATGAAATGTATGGTTATAATATGGCATTGACTCCTTTTCCTATGCTAGGTCATAATAGAAAATATGCTTACGGATTGACCATGTTAGAAAATGATGATATCGATTTTTATATTGAAGAAAAT
>JAJRPL010000373.1 GCA_024280815.1 Bacteroidota bacterium | reverse complement strand
ACAAGAATTAAAACTGACCCACATTCTCCAGGTAAAATTAGAGCTATTCAACCGCTATTAAATGTTGATGCTTTCTACAAAGCTTTTGATATTAAAGAAGGTGATGCTATGTATTTAGCTCCTGCTAAACGGGTTAGAATTTGGTAATATTATATTATTTCATAAAAAAGCGAGTCAATTGACTCGCTTTTTTATTACTTCTATATTTTTTTTTGAAATTACATTCCAAGGTTGAACACGCCATTCAACAATTATTCCATTTTTTACATACGGATCATTTTCAGCAAACTCATTGGCTACTTCATGACTGTTAAAAATTAATACAGCACCTCCTGTTGGTTCTGCCAACGCTCCAGCCATAATAAGTTCATTATTTTTGTATGCTTTTTGAATGAGGTTCAAATGCTCTTCTCTATATAATTCACGTTCTTCAATATAATTATCGATAGTTTTATAAAAAAGAATGTACTTCATTTACGCTGTTTTTAAAATAGGTACTATTATTTAGTACTAACAAACAATGCACGTCCGTTCATCATTGTATTTACTTTTTTGGCAACACCTTCTAAAATAGCTTCATTCTCATGATTGGCTATTACTTCATCAATTAAATCAACTATAGTGGTCATATCACTTTCTTTAAGACCGCGAGTAGTCACCGCAGCAGACCCAATACGAATACCAGAAGTTACAAATGGTGATTTATCATCAAAAGGCACCATGTTTTTATTAACGGTAATATCTGCTTTGACCAACGCGTTTTCTGCTTCTTTACCAGTTATGTTTTTATTACGTAAATCTATCAACATCATATGATTGTCTGTACCTCCAGAAATAATATCATAATTTTTAGCCACAAAATATTTGGCTAGTGCAGCTGCATTCTTTTTTACTTGTATTTGATAGTGTAAAAACTCATCAGTTAAAGCTTCTCCAAACGCAATAGCTTTAGCAGCAATAATATGTTCTAATGGACCTCCTTGATTTCCAGGGAAAACTGCAGAATTTAAAAAAGAAGACATCATTTTAGGTTTTCCGTTTTTTAAGGTAATTCCCCAAGGGTTTTCAAAATCTTTACCCATCATAATCATTCCTCCTCTTGGACCTCGTAAAGTTTTATGTGTTGTGGTGGTTACCACATGGCAATGTGGCATTGGATCATTTAAAATTCCTTTTGCAATTAAACCTGCAGGATGTGATATATCTGCCACTAACAAAGCTCCTACACTATCTGCAATAGTTCTAAAACGTTTAAAATCAATATCTCTAGAATAAGCAGATGCACCAGCAATAATCATTTTTGGCTGTTCCTTGTTTGCTGTTTCTTGAATTTTATCATAATTTAATACACCTGTTTCCTTTTCAACACCATAAAAAGAAGTTTTGTACAATCTACCTGAAAAATTTACAGGAGAACCATGAGTTAAGTGACCTCCATGAGATAAATCAAATCCTAAAATTTTATCACCTGGTTTAATCAATGCAAAAAACACTGCTGAATTAGCTTGAGAACCAGAATGTGGCTGTACGTTCACATATTCAGCACCAAATAAGGCTTTAGCTCTATCAATTGCTAGTTGTTCAACAACATCAACGACTTCACAACCACCATAATATCTTTTATTTGGATAACCTTCTGCATATTTATTAGTTAATACAGAACCTGCTGCTTCCATTACTTGTTCACTTACAAAATTTTCTGAGGCAATCAATTCTAATCCGTTAATTTGTCTTTGTTTTTCCTCTTCAATAAGGTCAAAAATTTGTTGATCTCTTTGCATTTTTACTTGTATTTTAATTTATTAGATTGTGTTGTTTAAATTATACTCCAAATTGTTCTAAATGATGATTAAAATGTTTGTACATTAAAATTCCCCATTCTTTACCAGTCATTTCTCCGAAAAAGGGATGTATTCTTCCGTTAAAATCCTCTATTTTCATCATTCCTAGTGTAGATAAAACACGTATAAAATCTTCCTTTTCTGTTTTAAACTCATTTTTACCTTTACTAATAAGTTCTGGTACAGTTGGTGAGTTCCTTTTAAGAGGTTTGTCATTTTTAAGAACTTTCTTTAAAATCATTTTACCAAAAATCCTTCCTAAAAACATACGTTTCATTTTTTTAGTCCCAATTGCCATCTTTGAAGAATCATTACAATGCTCTAACATCTGTACAATATTCATCTTTCCCCATCTTGCTTCTGAAAACTCTGTTAAATTACGAACTCTTTGTATCAAAACATCTGCGGTACTTTTGTCTAAAATGGTATCCATTATTAATTAATGTTATCTATTTGTTAAAATGAAATCAAAAATACTAATTTCATTTTTTATATACACAGAAACATTTACATTTGAATTAAAATTTATAAACATGAAAATAACTGCGAATAATCCTAATAGAAAAACTTGGTTAACTGTTGAAGAAAATTCTGATTTTCCAATACAAAATATTCCTTTTGGAGTTTTTTTAACACGAGATGACATTATTACCATTGGTACACGAATTGGTGACTTTGCTATTGATTTAGGTGCTTTACATCAATTAGGGTATTTTGAAGGTATCCCATTAACTGATGATATTTTTTTACAAGATACACTGAATGACTTTATTGCTGATGGGAGAAAAACTTGGCGATTGGTAAGAAATAGAATTGCTGATATTTTTGATGCTAAAAATTCTGCTTTAAAAGAAAATACTACTCACAAAGATAAAATCATCTTTACTATGGAAGAAATTGAAATGCAATTACCAGTTGATATAGGTGATTATACAGATTTTTATGCCAGTAAAGAACATGCTACAAATGTTGGGAGTCTTTTTAGAGATCCAGAAAATGCATTATTACCTAATTGGGTACATATTCCAATCGGTTATCATGGTAGAAGTTCCTCTATTGTCCCATCTGGTACTCCTGTAAGAAGACCTATTGGGCAATCAAGACCTCCTGAAGGTAGTAGTACGCCAAATTTCGGACCTTCAAGACTGTTAGATTTTGAATTAGAAATGGCTTTTATAACTACTGATATTAATCACTTAGGACAGTCTATTGCTATTGAAGATGCTCAAGAATATATTTTTGGTTTGGTACTTTTTAACGATTGGAGTGCAAGAGACATACAAGGATGGGAGTATGCACCATTAGGGCCTTTTTTAGGGAAAAGTTTTGCTTCAACCATTTCACCTTGGATAGTAACTTTAGATGCATTAAAACCATTTAAAGTTGAAAGCCCTAAGCAAGACCCTAAACCTTTACCTTATCTAAAACAAAGCGGTAAAAAAAGTTATGACATCCATTTACAAGCATTTATTCAACCAGAGGGTAAGGAAGAAACATTGGTTAGCCATTCTAATTTTAAATATATGTATTGGACAATGGTACAACAACTCGCACATCATACCAGTAATGGTTGTAATGTTAGAGCTGGTGATATGATGGGTTCAGGCACAATATCAGGACCAACAAAAGAAAGTTATGGTTCTATGCTAGAACTGACTTGGAGAGGACAACACCCAATTAAATTAAACGATGGTTCTGAACGTAAGTTTATAAATGATGGAGATACGGTCATTATGAGAGGTTTCTGTGAAAACGATGAAGTTCGTATAGGTTTCGGAGATTGTACTGGTAAAGTTTTACCCGCTTTAAGATAAAATATTAAATCATCTCAGCTATTTTATTGTAGCTGTGATGATTTAAATTAAAATGTTAACTTTGTAATAATCAATAACCAAAACTTATTATGAAGAATATACTACTCCTCTTTTTAGCTATTTCAATAGTATCATGCGGAAGTACACAAAAAGCCACTAATTTAATTCAAACTGGTAATTATACAGAAGCTTTTAATACTTCAGTAGCACAATTAAACAAAGACAAAACAAAAAAGTCAAAACAAAAGCATATTCCTATTTTAAAAGAAGCATTTATTAAAGCTGCTAAAGTTGATTTAGACGAAATAAAGGTATTACAAAAAAATAAAACCCCTGAAAATCTTAAAAAAGTATATGGAAAATATCTAAATCTTGATATCAGACAAGATGAAATAAAAGCTCTACAGCCATTATATTTTGAAGGGAATGAAGTCTCTTTTGATTTTGATGATTACACCAAGAAAGTAAAATCGTCAAAAAATAATTACTCAACCGCATTATATAAAAATGCAATTGATAAAATGAAAGGAAGTCAGTTAGATGCTAGAACGGCTTATAAGCATTTAGAAGATTTAATGTATTTAAATCCAACGTATAGAAATGATTTAGATGCTTTGCTGAAAAAAGCTAAAAACAAAGGAAGTAGTTTTGTTTATGTAACACTTAAAAATAATGTAAAAACTATTTCTAACGATAGTATCAAAGGTTTTTCTGCAATTAATTCTACAAACTTTAATAATCCGTGGGTATTGTACCATAACAATAAAGAAAAAGGAATTCTTTATTCTTACCAAATTGATATTTTGTTAAATAAGTTAACTTTTGAACCCGAAAAGACTTCTCAGCAAACTGTACCACAAGAAGCAAAAGTACAAGATGGTTATCAATACAAACTAGATGGTAATGGTAATGTAATGAAAGATGCTAAAGGGAATGATATTAAAACTGCTAAATATAAAATTGTGAAAGCGGAAGTGGCTTTATACCAACAGAATAAAGCTTCTAAACTAGACGGTACAGTAACTATTAAAGATTTAAATAAAAACACTACAGTATCTACAACCCCCCTGTTTGGAGAAGCAAAATTCCAAAACACTTATGGTAAATATAGAGGTGATCAACGTGCAATAGAACAAAAATACCACAAAGCATTACAGTCAAAAGAAATACCATATCCTAAAGATTATGAGTTTGTTAAATATGCAATAAGTAATTTTAAGCAAAAAGTTACAACTTTATTGAGTCAGCAACAGTTTTAAAGAATAAATCAGCTCAGGGGTTACAGATACATATAAAAAATAAACCCCATCTATATTTAGATGGGGTTTATTTTTTAATAAGATACATAAATTTATACTATGCACTTCTTTTCTTTTTGAAAATAATGTTGTACATCGCTTTAAAGAAATACTTCGTATCTGTAGTATATGGATTTCTATTTTTTTCTTCAAGGTATTCTTTTTCTGCTTGTAATACACTACCTACAGAACCTTTTCTATCTAAAGCTACATAAGGTGGTACACATCCAGGTTTTTGAGTCAAACGCAACTCTTGAATATCTTTAGGAATGTCTTGAAAATAACGTTCAGAAACTGGTCTAACGCCTACTAACTTCAATTCTCCTTTTAATACATTAATTAATTGTGGCAATTCATCAAACCAATAACGACGCATAAACTTACCCCAAGGCACAATTCTAAAATCATCAGCAGGTTTTCCTGACTCTGCATAACCATTTAATTTTAACACATAATCTTGTAAGTATTCTGAATACGGGTGCATAGTTCTTAACTTATATACACCAATAATTTTACCATTCTTACCAACACGATTCATTTTAAATAATGGACCATAACTAGGGTTCATATTAAAAGCTGGTTCTTTAACTTTTTCAACAGCAAAATAGTTTATTCCATCAATTTCTTTTACATCTATAATATCAAAACCACAAGAAACTAATCGACCTAAAGATTCTGCTTTAGAAAGAAACCTGTTTTTACCCTTAGTAGAGAAAAAATAGATTTTCTTTAAAATTGGTAATTTAGGAAATACTCTTTTGAATAAAAACTCAAAACCAAAGTATAAATGTTTTAAAACAGGAATTTTATATATAGGATTCTTTTGAGCTATAGCAGTAAAGGTTTCAAAACTTCCTAACAGGATACCTCCTATTGGTAACTTAGCATTAACATCTTCAAATTGCTTATTAATTTGTCGAAAATTATTTATTTTATCAAGTAAAATAACATTTTCAGTGCCATCAATATTATTATATGCAGATAGTAATTTAGTTTTTGGAATTACCAAATTCTTTATAGAAGAAATATCGATATGCTTCTTAAAGAAATTATATGCATCTAGCCCAACCTCAGAAACTATAGTCTTTTTATTATTAGAATTTAACGCTTTTTGTAAAATTTCAATTTCAGAATATTTATTAAATGCATCTAAAAATTCAATTTTCCATTTAGAATACATTTTATTTGAAATGCCTTCCTTTTTACAAATCTCACTTTCACTTTCAGTACCTACCAATCCATCAACTACAATTTTAATTCTTTCAAGTGATGAAAATTCTGAAGATTTTTTTAAATTTAGAATACGTGGTTTTAATGAAACCGTTTTATTTTTCACCAAAGGTTCTTCTGTGACAATTGAATGTAGAAATGCTTCAAGGCTACTTTTATTTTCTAACTTAAAGTAATCTTTAAATTCTGGTGTTTTGGGTGGGGAGTTTAAAATCATAGCAATATTTTTAATTAAACTTTATCTTTTAAATAAAAATCATATGGATGCATACCAATGATATTAATTAATTTCGGTTTAGTTAAAGAAAAATAGTTGAAAGAAAAATAAACTATATTGAAAAGAATAATATACACTCTAGTCTCTAGTTTTTGAAATAAAACTGGAAAATTAATATTCCATTTTTTTATATACTTATAAGTTGTAAGTATCATTTTTTTTAGGGGTTCTTTTATATAGCTTCGCAAATATACAGATATTATTTATAATAACGTAAATTATCTGCAAAAATTATATTTAAAATCATTGTTGTCCGATAAAAAAAGCATCAATAATTGATGCTTTTTTCGTATAGTTGTTTTTACTTCCACATAAAACACAACCATGAGCAAAAGTACATTTTTTTTCGGACAGCCTATTTTCAGTCAGATGATAAATT
>JAJRPL010000016.1 GCA_024280815.1 Bacteroidota bacterium | reverse complement strand
TTGAGAGCCCTTTTTGTAAGTCTTTTAAAAGTTGTTGATTTAAAATAACTCCTTCTTTAATATAATTGTGAAAGTTGCCTAAACTGAAAGTTGCGACAATTTCTGCTCCAAAATAGGGTAAGGTTTTTTGTGCAATTTGTAGAGCTGAAGCTGCACCACTTTTTCCTGGTGAGGTACTTAATAGTACAATTTTTTTAGTTGCTAAAAAATTTCTATTATTTCTAGAAAGCCAATCTAAGACATTTTTAAAGAATGCTGAAATATTTCCATTATGTTCAGAAACAGAAATGATAAAATTATCAGCCTCTGATAGTTTTTGATCTAACTCTTGTACTTCTTTTGGAATGCCTTTTTTCTTTTCTATATCAATACTGTATATAGGAAAACTATAATCTGTAAGTTTTATAACTTCTACTTCATTAATAAGAGATGCCGCTATACAAACAAATTGATGATTGATTGAAGATGAACTGTTACTTCCTGCAAATGCAATTGTTTTCATATAAATATTATTTTAATAGCTCTATTGATTACTCATCAACTCTTCAATTTCCTCAATTTCAATAGGTATATTTTGCATCAGATTAAAAGGCTCTCCTTTTTGTTGAATTACCACATTGTCTTCTAAACGAATACCAAAACCTTCCTCAGGTATATAAATACCAGGTTCAACGGTAAATACCATATTGGCTTGCATAGGTTCAGTTAAAATACCATAGTCATGCGTGTCTAAACCTAAATGATGCGATGTGCCATGCATAAAATACTTTTTATAAGCAGGCCAGTCTTTATCTTCATTTTGAATATCGGCTTTTGTAAGTAAACCCAAAGCTAATAACTCAGAAGTCATCAATTTACCTACTTCTATATGATACTTACCCCAATCTGTACCAGGAGTTAACATTTTAGTAGCTTCATTTTTTACTCTTAAAACAGCATTATACACCTCTTTTTGACGTTTGGTAAAAGTACCTGAAACAGGAATCATCCGTGTCATGTCACTAGAATAATTGGCATACTCTGCAGCTACATCCATCAAAATAATATCACCAGCTTTACATTGTTGGTTGTTTTCAATATAATGTAAAACATTGGCATTGTTGCCAGAAGCAATAATTGGTGTATAAGCAAATCCTTTAGAGCGATTGCGTAAAAATTCATGCATAAATTCAGCTTCAATTTCATATTCCCATACTTCAGGTTTTACAAAATTTAAAACCCTACGAAAGCCTTTTTCTGTAATGTTACAGGCCCTTTGAATTAAATCAATTTCTTCTTGCTCTTTTACAGAACGTAAACGTTGTAAAATAGGTTGGCTTCTTAAATAGGTGTGTGCAGGGTATTTTCGTTGTAACCAATTAATATATCGTGCTTCACGTGTTTCAGTCTCTACGTTTGCTCTGTAATGCTCGTTGGTATTTATGTATACACCGTCGCATTGCGTCATCAGTTCAAACATGATTTTTTCCATGTCTTGTAACCAATAAACTGTTTTTATCCCGCTTGTTTTTAAAGCTGTATCTTTAGTTAATTTTTCGCCTTCCCAAATGGCAATATGCTCATTGGTTTCTTTTAAAAATAGTATTTCTCTATGTTTTTCTTTTGGGCAATCAGGAAATAATACCAAAACACTCTCTTCTTGATCTACACCACTCAGGTAAAAAATATCACGATGTTGTTGAAAAGGCATCGTACTATCAGCACTTATAGGGTAAATATCATTAGAATTAAATACAGCAAGGGTTTTGGGCTGCATGTGAGCCGTAAACTTTTTTCTATTCTTTATAAAGAGTGTATTGTTAATAGGAAGATATTTCATAAGATGAATTGTATTAGCTAACAAAGTTATAAATTTGTAGCTATAAATACTTTTATAGAATGAAATACTTTTTGCTTATTGTTATTCTATTACTTTCGAGTTGCTCTCCGAAGTTAAGTCAATCCTTTAAAAAAGTGTCTAAAGCAGAACAAACTTGGGCATTTTTTCATCCATTTAAGGCAAAAAAAGCCTTTCTAATTTCTAAAGAAACTGAAAGAATAAAAGATTCTATTGCTCATATAGGAGTTATAGGGAAAGATAATAATGGCGGACAACTAGATGCCTTTAAACATAGTTTTTGGATGGCAAGTTTGACACAACGAATCGGTAAAAATGCAGCATTAAGCTTGGGTAAAGCACATGAAAAAGGAAATTATAAATCTTTTAAAAAACGACAATTGGAAGATGGAATGTTACCTGACAAACCCTCATCAGAAATGGATTTATTTAATAACTCAGTAGGTGTAAAAGTAGGAGTTCAATATAAAAAAGAATCAAAAAAAGTAATTATTCAACAATTGCTAAAAAAACTTTACCAAGGCAAATTAAGAATTCTAAATAAAGACAGTTTGGGTAATTTGTTAAATTGTCAAAATAAAATTATTCCAATAGATAGTTTAAAACATCGGTGGTTCACTAAAAAGTGTTTGGTTCCGTCTAATTATTAAGGTGGATATTAGTATATTGCATGTTCAAAACTTTATAGCGTTTTATCTACAAATGCAAAAAATTAAAACTAAATATTTACACTATATAACTATTAGTATTTTTCTAATAGGTTTTAGTTTTAATAGCCTAGCTCAAGCAGAAATACCACCAAAACCTCAAAAAGAGACTAGTGTTTATGATAAAGCAAAACTATTGACTGGTTATGAAAAAACAGCTTTAGAACAAAAATTAATCAATTATAAGGATACTACTTCTACTCAAATAGTTGTCGTTACTGTAAAAACCATTCATGGAGAAGATATTGCTTTTTATGCAGCTCAATGGGCTGAAAAATGGGGAATAGGTCAAAAGGAAGAAGATAATGGCGTTTTTATTTTAGTAGCAGAAAAAGAACGTAGGATGACCATTAGTACTGGTTTTGGGGTAGAACATTTATTAACTGATGCTCTTTCAAAAAGAATCATTACCAATATTATTACTCCACAATTTAAACAAGGAAATTATTATAGTGGACTGGACAAAGGTACATCTGCAATTATGCAAATATTGAATGGTGAATATCAAGGTTCACCACAATATAACAATGATAGTGAAGGTATTCCTATTATTTTTATCATTTTATTTTTTGTGATTTTAATGATTATTCTTTCGAATAGAAATAAAGGAAGGGGTGGAAGAGGAGGAAGAAGAAGAGATTCAACTGCAGGCTCTATTTTAGAAGCTATTATTTTAAGCAATGCTGGTAGAGGAGGCTTTGGCGGTGGTGGTTTTGGTGGTAGCTCTGGCGGAGGAAGTTTTGGCGGTGGTGGCTTTAGCGGAGGTTTCGGTGGCGGAAGCTTTGGTGGTGGAGGAGCATCTGGAGGGTGGTAAGACACTAATCTCACGGATTATCACTAATATTTATAAAAACAATTTTTCTCTTGAGGATTATCGAAATGAAAATATATTTTTATTGAAGATACCTAGCGGAGCTAATTTAATGGTGTTTTATGAGAAAAATAAGTTTCTTTTTGATAGTTTTTATCGTAGTTCTTTCATGTAAGAATAATACTGGTAATGAGATAAAAATTTCTCAAAAACAAGAAAAGAAAGAACCTGAGTCTAAATCAATAATACAACCTTATCTCATTGTACTTGGTGTCGCTCAAGATGCAGGCTATCCACAAATAACCTGTCAAAAGACTGTTGCAAAAGGGTGTATCAAAACTCAGAAAATAAAAGACTAGTAAGTAGTAAAAGCTTGTGACTTTGTATCAGTTATTTGGACTTTTTCGATAATAGTTTTACTTAAACTTCTGGTGGTAATGGTTGTGTCGTCTCCGAAAAATGGTTTTCCGTTGACTGTTATTTTTCCGTTTTCATCTACTTCTACACCTGGTAGTTTTTTTAGTAAATCTTCTACATTGGCATCCTTTTTTGTCTTAAATGAACTTACATTAAATTCTAAGGTGTCCTTTTTTATAATAATGGGTGCTTTAGATTTTAGTACAACTTCATCCAATACATTGGCATCTTCAAGAGCTATATTACCTAGATTATTTAATTCAGAAATACTGATTATTTTAGTATAGGTTCTATATCCAATAAAGGAAATATTCAATCTATATTGCTTTTGTTTGGTTTTTCCTTCTAGCTTGAATTTCCCATTTTTATCAGTAATTGTATAGGTAACTAAAGAGCTATCTTTTACTTTTTCAAGGTAGACAGTTGCAGATTCTAAAGCTTTTTGATCACTTTTAGAGATAAGAGTGCCAGAAATTTCATATGATATTGATTGTGAAAAGATAGGTGAACTACATAAGACTATGAGAAATAGGATTATTTTATTCATGAAGTTGGGTTGTTTCTCTTCAGAGCTAAATTAGGATGTTATTTTTTGTCATTCTTAAAATTTATATAAATAACGTATGTTATTTTCTATAATTTAAAGCAGGTTCTCTATCGCCAAGAAGAGGAATATATTTAAAATCTTCACCTCTTTTTTCTAAAAATTCAATTTTTGCTTTTTTAATA
>JAJRPL010000372.1 GCA_024280815.1 Bacteroidota bacterium | reverse complement strand
TTGATATTTTAACTTCATTTATAAAATGTAACGATCTGTTGTTCTTATAATTTGCTGTGATTTCTAGTTGTGTAAGTGGTTGGAAATAAGCAATTGACAACTTTGATTTACTTTGTTTAAAAATACGTTTTATCAAATACGATCGTAAACCTTGTTCGGTATAACACTTTACAATCAAATCATTATCGCCATATTTAAGGGCATTTAACACAATGGCTTTACTAGTGATAAGCATTAATAAGTGTTCTAAAAATGATTAATTAATAATGGCTATTTTAGTAATAGATGTTTCTGATTTGTCGGGTAGGGTCAATAATACAATATAAACGCCTGAAGCAACTCTACTGCCTGCTAAATTTGTTTTGTTCCAAATTACCTTACCTCCTTTTAATTCTTGACCTTCAATTACATTTGTTTCATGTACCAATCGCCCTGAGGAATCTAAAATTTTAACATTAGTTCCTCTTGGTAAATGTGTACCATTTCTACCGTCAATCGTAACAAATGAATGCTCTTTCTTTACAGGGTTAGGATAGGCATATACTTCACCCAATCCATCCCCAAAAGGGGAAACATTGTTGTTAAACGCTACAATACCTTTATCTGTAGCAAAAAACACTTTGCCATTACTATCGTCTACTTTAATTTTTATAATTCTGTTTGAAGGTAATGGTGAATTGTTTTTATTAAAATTAAACAAAGTTTTTCTTCCTGATGGATTTGTACCTAAAACACCTCCTGTGTCTGTCCCAAACCATTTATTGTCTGCTCCATCTATAGCTATAGAACTTACTGGCTGATCGCCTAATAATTTTTTTGCTATACCCTCGTCTTCAACAATAAGAGGCGAAGCATCATAAATACTGTTATCAAAAACACCTCCTGCATTAGAATAAACTACCAGACCTTTCTTTGTACCAATCCAGATTCTATTATTTCTATCAACTGCCAGTGTATTTACCATAGGGTCTGGTAATGATCCTTTGGTAGAACTGGTAATTAACGCACGTTTTCTATCGCCTGTTTCATTATAAACCAACAGACCATTCCGTCTTGAACCTATCCAAATACTTCCTGTTTTATCAATAACCAATTCTGTTAAACCTAAAGCATTAGCTGTAACAATTGAACTCAAATCAAATTCGCTCCAATTCCCATTTGTATCTAATTTTTTTAATCTATTGTTTACCCAAGAGTTGCTTATCCAAAAATTACCTTGATTATCAAAAGCAGCTCCATTAATTCTGACGCTATGATAATTAGGATTATCAGGAGCTAAGTCTTCTAAACCACTATTGGTATGATTCCAAAAGTTGGTGATTACATCATTTTCAATGACTAACATACCTCCTGTTGCTCCTAACTTCTCTGGTGATGTTTGTCCGAACGAACTCAAATATACTTTATTAGAATTTTTAGGATCTATAGTAATATGTACCAAATCTCTTGCAGGATAAAGAGGGTTATAAGGTGTGTTTATCCAAGACTCACCATTAAAATGGCTAAAATGTCTCTCACTTTGCATTGGGGTGAAAGAGGCGTTATACCCACCATAGACTACCCATAAATGATTATTTTCTGCGGCAATTGAGAAAATATCATTAGATATTGGTCCTTGTGGGTGTATTTCTGTATAATCAGTTGCATTTGAAAAATCACGATGTAGAATTCCGAAATCGGCAGTACCTAAATACACTGAGTTTTCATCGGCAAAAGCAGAAGTTAGATTATAATCAAAACCAGCGGTAGTATTTGTTGTTATACTGTGATTCAAATCCGTATTATATACATAAGCAGCTTTTCTTGTGGTAGCAGTGATGTAATTTTCTGATGCTTTTAGTTGTAGAATATTATCGTCTAAAGCACCTATCGGTTGAAGTGAATTAATAGCATTAACTTTGTAAAAAGTATTCTCTTTTGAAACAAAAAGTTGATTATTAAAAACCTCAACAGACACAAAGTTACCTATGAAATTACCTTGTGGCTGCTGCCAGTTGTTAAAATCTATCAAAGCATTTGAGGTTGCATCAGCAGTAAAAATACCTATTTCAGTTGCCGCATAAATTATATCATTAAAAACAGCTATTTGATTGATGTTTAGCACAGAAGAATTGTCTCCAATAAAAAACGTCTCTCCATACTCCAACTTTTCTATATCATAAACAACAATGGCAAATGGTGTTGAAAAATAGAGTTTATTATTATATTCTGTAATGTGTTTGATTGCTTTTTCGCCCGTAATGCTTAATCGTTGAATGTCATTGGCTAAGGTGATTTTTCCTTCAGCGTCAATAATTTCAAGTAAACCATTTTGGTATCCTATTATTATTTTTTGATGTGTATCACTAAAATAAATACTTGAAGTAATTTCTCCTGATAATCCTTGAATTGAGGATAATTTTTCAATTTCTTGAGTCTCTTCATCATAAATAAAAACAGCATTGTCAGCTATTGCATAAATTTTAGAGGCAACCTTGACAAAATCCTTAACATTATTATAAGAGTAAAAATCTTCCCAGTTAGCACTGAAATCTGTTTGTGACCAACTTAAGGTGGATAGATAAATGAAAAATATAAAAAGGTTTTTCTTCATGCTTTAAAGATATTCCTGCCAAAGATATTGATTATTCCTTAAGGAAGATTCTAAGAATCCATTTTTAATTTTTTAGGAAACTTAATGGTAACTTTAGTTCCAGTATTGTTTTGATCTGTAATATCTTCAATAATTACATATACATTTTTATTTTCGTGTAGTAGTTTGATTCGATCTTCAGAAGCTTTTAATCCGAAAGGTTTTCTTGTTGATTTCAATTTTACAGTTTTTGCTTCTGATTCTTTAATTCCTACTCCGTTATCTATAATTTCACACAGAATACTATCTTCTTCATTATAAACAGACAAGCTAATTACTTTATATCCTTTTTTATTGGCAAAGCCATGCCAAATAGCATTCTCTATATAGGGTTGCATAAATAATGGTGGCACTTTAATTTCTCTTAAGTTTATATTCTGGTCTACGGTAAGTACATAATCAAAACTGCCCGCCATTCGCATTTGTTCTAATTTTATATATAAACCTAAAACTTCTAAATCGTGTTCTAAAGGAATGGTTAAACTGGTTGAATTTTTTAAAACCTCTCTAATTAGTCTTGAAAATTTTGTGATATAATCTGATGCTTTTTCTTTGTCGTATTGCAACACAAAATTATTAATTGAATTTAATGAATTGTACAAAAAATGAGGATCCATTTGTGTTTGCAAGACTGTCATTTTCATATCTGCCATTTCTTTAGTTTTTAAAGCCAGCTGATATTCAATTTCAAATTTGTTTTTTTCAAAAGACTTTAATTTATTTCCAATAATTAAAGCC
>JAJRPL010000015.1 GCA_024280815.1 Bacteroidota bacterium | reverse complement strand
ATAATCGTTATTAGGACTAACTTCCATCACTACACTACCCATAACATATTCAATTCCTGTAGGAAGTGTGAATGTAATATTGACTCCATGTACATTTTCGCCAGTAGCCTTAATAAATATAATTTCTTTTGAGTCACCTTCTTCTGCCTCTAAGGTAGCTTCTGGGTCTAACCGCACAGCAATATCACTATTTTTAATTTGTGCTGTACTTATGATTGATGATATTAATAATAAAGTAAATACTACTATAAATTTATAATTCAATAAATTTATAAACTGTTGACATCTATTTTTCACAGTTATTAATTTTAAGGTTAGATTTAATACTTATATATAATATAACAACTTCATTAAAAAGTATCCTACTTCTTAAGTACAGCTTTTACATTAATTTTCAGGTAGCGTTTTAGGTCTATAGGTTCTGGTTGAATAAAATTTAGTGAACTATAAAACGAGAAGATTTTAATTATATTTTATAAAACAAAAAAAACTACTAAATCATTATTAAATAGTTGTTGAATTATTTAAGATTTTGAAGTTGTGTTTTTTATTAATGATATTAAAATATAACTTAATATAATGATAGGTATTGAGATGATTTTCAGTACTATAATTAAAATAATTGAAATAATAATAAAAAATATTTCTAGTACATTATTTTTAAAAGAAAAGTTTTTAAATTTTAAAGAAAAAAGCGGAATTTCAGCATTCATTAAAACACTAAAAAATAATGTTATTGCAATAAGTATATACTTGTTTAAAATCAAATTATTTACTACAACATTATCTCCATAAGCCAATATCAATGGCAATGAAAGTATAAAAAGTGTCATTGCTGGAGTTGGCAACCCAATAAATGAAGATGTTTGACGCTCGTCAATATTGAAATTTGCTAATCGATATGCCGCTGCTAATGTTAATAATAGCCCGACAAAAGGTAAAAAGTGAATAGATGTTTCTCTTCCCCAAGACAAAATACCTGACTCTTCAAAAGCTCTCCAATTACCAATTTCACAAGAAAGTCCGTTTTTCCAATCCTCATGTAAGGTTCTTTCAAACAATTGATACATGACAATTCCTGGCACTACTCCAGAAGTAACCATATCTGCTAAAGAATCTAATTGCAAGCCTAATTCTGATTGCACATTAAGTAGTCTTGCCACCAATCCATCAAAAAAATCAAAGAAAATACCTATTAAAACAAAAATTGCAGCCTCTATTAATCGATCATTAACTGCCAACATTACTGCCAAAAGACCTGAAAGTAAATTCAATAATGTTATAATATTTGGGATGTGTTTTTTGATACCGTTAGATTTTAATTTTGGTAAAAATACAGAAATAATTTGTTTCCATATTTATAATTTATGAATGAAAGTTTATAACCATTACTTGTTGATAAAATAATCAAGATACTATTTTGTATTATATAATGAAATGTTAATTTAGCGACTGTACTAAATTTCATGTATTTTAATGGCTAAAGAAACAAAATATACCGAAGACAATATCCGATCACTTGATTGGAAAGAGCATATCAGAATGCGTCCTGGCATGTATATCGGTAAATTAGGTGATGGCTCTGCTGCTGATGACGGGATTTACATACTTATCAAAGAAGTTTTAGACAACTCCATTGACGAATATGTAATGGGAGCTGGCAAGACTATTGAAATAGCTGTTAGAGATAAAACCATAACTATACGTGATTACGGTCGCGGTATTCCATTAGGAAAAGTAGTTGATGTAGTTTCTAAAATGAATACCGGTGGAAAATACGACTCAAAAGCCTTTAAAAAATCTGTAGGATTGAACGGTGTTGGTACCAAAGCAGTAAATGCTTTATCTATCAACTTTAAAGTACAATCTATTCGCGATAATAAAACTAAATCGGCTGAATTTGAACGTGGAGAACTGATTCTCGATGGTAAGATTGAAAAATCTTCACAACGTAAAGGAACTCGAGTTTCATTTACACCAGATGAAGAAATATTTTCAAAATTCAAGTACCGTAATGAATATATCATAAAAATGATTAAAAATTATGTGTACTTAAACACAGGTTTAACTATTATTTTTAATGGAGAAAAATATTTTTCAGAAAACGGATTAAGAGATTTATTAGATGAAAATATTGCTGAAGAATCAAAACTCTTCCCTATTGTACATTTACTGGAAGAAGATATAGAAATAGCACTCACCTACAGCAAAGCACAATACAACGAAGAATATCATTCTTTTGTTAACGGACAGCACACTACACAAGGCGGAACGCATCAAAATGCCTATCGTGAGGCTATTGTGAAGACTATTCGTGATTTTTTTGGCAAAAATTATGATGCTTCTGACATTCGTAAATCTATCGTTACTGCTATTAGCATCAAAGTAATGGAACCTGTCTTTGAAAGTCAAACCAAAACCAAATTAGGCTCTACAGAAATGGGTGGAGGTTTACCAACAGTTCGTACTTTCATCAATGATTTTGTCAAACAAAAATTTGACAATTATCTACATAAAAACCCAGATACTGCAAGTAAAATT
>JAJRPL010000371.1 GCA_024280815.1 Bacteroidota bacterium | reverse complement strand
CAAGATTATGTTATTAAGAAAGTAATTGAATTTGTAGAAAGATAATTTTTAAATAGAAGATAGATATTTATGCTATTCAATTCAATAGACTTTGCTATATTTTTACCTATAGTTTTCATTCTTTATTGGTTTATAACAGATGAAAATCTTAAAGCTCAAAATTTTTTAATAGTTATTTCAAGCTATTTGTTCTATGGGATGTGGGATTGGCGATTTTTATCATTAATCTTATTTAGTACAATAATCGATTTTTCTATTGGGTTAAGCCTATCAAAACAAAAAAATGCACAAAAAAGAAAAATTCTACTTTGGACTAGTATTTTAGTGAATCTAGGTTTTTTAGGTTTTTTTAAATATTATAATTTTTTTCTTGATAATTTTATTTCTACTTTTTCTTTTTTTGGTGCTGACATAAAAGGAAATTCATTAAACATAATTTTACCTGTTGGAATTAGTTTTTATACTTTCCAAACATTGAGTTATACGATTGATGTATATAAAAGAAAATTAGAGCCCACAAATAATTTTATAACCTTTGCTGCTTTTGTAAGTTTTTTTCCACAATTGGTTGCTGGCCCTATTGAAAGGGCTACAAATTTATTACCACAGTTTTATAGAAAAAGAACTTTTAATTACACCAAAGCTGTAGATGGAGTTCGGCAGATTCTTTGGGGCTTGTTTAAAAAAGTTGTTATAGCAGATAATTGTGCAACTTCGGCAAATGATATATTTGCAAATTATTCTGATTATTCAGGAAGCACATTACTTTTAGGTGCATTTTTATTTGCATTTCAAATATATGGTGATTTTTCAGGGTATTCTGATATTGCTATTGGTACTTCAAGGTTATTTGGATTTAATTTGAAACAGAATTTCGCATTTCCTTATTTTTCTCGTGATATTGCAGAGTTTTGGAGAAGATGGCATATTTCACTCTCCACTTGGTTTAGAGATTATTTATATATCCCTTTAGGAGGTAGTAGAGGTAGTATATGGGTGAAGATTAGAAATACTTTTATTATTTTTATTGTAAGTGGATTTTGGCATGGAGCAAATTGGACATTTATAGTTTGGGGTTTTTTAAATGCTTTGTATTTTTTGCCATTATTGTTATTGAAAAAGAACAGGTTAAATACGAATATAGTCGCAGAGAATAGCGTTCTTCCTTCGTTAAAAGAATTTGTAAATACCTTTATAACATTTCTTTTAACAGTTTTAGCATGGGTCTATTTTAGATCAGATAATATTTTTATGGCAAATTCTTATATCATGAAAATTTTCAGTAAGTCTCTTTTTACTATCCCAGATAGATATTCGGTATCTACCATAGTGTTGATTTTAGTTTTCATTTGTATTGAATGGTTGGGACGAAGAAGTAAATTTGCAATCGAATCTATATTATCTAAATACTCTATATTGGTACGTTGGGCGTTTTATATATTAATTATAATAACAATTATTTCATTTTCAGGTGAAAAACAAGAATTTATTTATTTTAAATTCTAGATTGATATGAAACAATTTTTTATTAAAACAAGCCTATTCTTAATCTTACTTTCAATAGTAATCCTAATATTAAGTAAATTTGATAACTTAGATAGAGCTATAACTAGTAATAACAATATTATTAGTTTACAGCAAAAATCAAAGTTTGATTCTCTTGATATTCTTTTTGTAGGTAACTCTTATTGCTATTCAGGAATTATGCCTTCTCTTTTTGATAAGAATAATATAAAAGCATATAATTTAGGAATTGCTACTGCAGGACCTTATTTCTATGAAATAGTAATAAATGACTATTTAGAGTTTGTTAAATCAAAACCTAAATCAATATTTATATTAGTTTCACCAATGACTTTCTCAAGTCAAGCGGATAATTTTAAAGTTTACCCTATTCATAGATATTTGCAGAGACCAATATCAAATGAAAAAATTATCACTAGGTATAATTTTGAGTTCAAATATTTTGACTTTTTAATGAAGAGTGTAAAAAAAGGAGTGCATAATCTTTTCAATTGGAAAAAGGGAATTAAGTCAAAGGAATTGATGAAATCTAAAGGGTTTTTAGCTTCCACAATAGCCAATAATGATAAAATAATTCATAACTCTAGACATTTATATCTACCTTTAAAAAAAGAAAGGTTCAATCAGATAAAATTTGAATATATGATTAAATATTCAAATAGGTTACGAGATATGGGTATAGAGATAGTTTATTATGAATTACCTACAAATATGCTTGACGAATATTTTAGTGAAGCTTATACGAAGGCATATAAAACTGCATTGAATAAATTAAAATCGAGGTATAGATTTATTCCAAACAATTTGAGTTTAAAGAATAAATATTTTAGAAATATTGATCATTTAAATACAGTAGGAGCTAGAATAGTCACTCATAATTTAATTGATAGAATTGCTAAAAATGGTTTTATTGTAGAAAAAACAAAAAGTAACCTACTTGATGAATAGACAAAATATGATATATAATATAATTGAAGTGGCTAATACCCATGGAGGAAGTTTTGATTATCTAAAATCTTTAGTCGAAGAATTTAAAGACTTTAATCAGAATACAGGAATTAAATTTCAACCCTTTAAATATGACCAAATAGCATTATCAGATTTTTCTTGGTATCATGTCTATGAAGAGCTATATTTTAATCATGAC
The DNA here is from genome assembly GCA_024280815.1 of Bacteroidota bacterium. GTDB lineage: Bacteria > Bacteroidota > Bacteroidia > Flavobacteriales > Flavobacteriaceae > Aureibaculum. The sequence goes on along the minus strand of JAJRPL010000371.1, from coordinate 5,488 downwards.
CAATGGACAACTATTATTGATCAAGCTGCTAATCATAAAGATATTTGGATAGATGTTTTTGATAGTTATAGTATTGAAGTTATAAAAAATAATTTTGATAAAATATATGGGTTAAAACTACAAGCTTCAATTTTATTGAATAAAAATATATTAAAGGCTTTGACTGAACTAGATTTAAAAGACAAAAAGATAATATTAAATGTTAGTGGTTTTGAAATTAATGAAATTAAAAACGTTGTCTCCAAGTTTAATAAATTTCTGGAAGGTGTTGAAATTTTATTGCAAATTGGTTTTCAAGGTTACCCTACTAAATTAGAAGATTCAGGCTTGGTAAAAATAAAAGCAATTCAAAATAGTTTTAACAATGAATTGGTTTTTGCAGACCATATTGATGCCAATGATGAAGATGCTCTTTGGCTTCCTGTTTTTGCTGCTACTTTAGGAGTAAACATGATAGAAAAGCACATTAAGCATAGTGTCTTAGAAACAAAATATGATCATTATTCTTCTTTAACAGTAGATAAATATAAAACATACATCTCTAACTTAAAGAGATACTCTAGTTTAGTTAAAAAAGAATTTATTACACCGGAAGAAATAATTTATTTAGAAAAAAGTGAGCAAATACCAGTACTAAATACAGATAAAAACAGAGGTGATTTATTATCATGGGATGATTTTGATTTTAAAAGAACAGATGAAAAAGGACTAAATACATCTCAATTAGAGAAACTCATATTTAACGGAAATATTTTAACAACGAATAAGAGTGCCAACGAAACTATCCTTAAAGAAGACCTTAAAAAAGTTACGATTGCTACAATTATTGCAGTAAGATTTAAATCATCACGATTAAAAAGTAAGGCATTAAAAAAGATAGGAGATTTGACATCTATTGAATATTGTATAAAAAACGCATTAAAATTTGAAAATATTAATCATACCATAATTGCAACTTCTAATTTAGAAAGTGATGCGGCTTTGGTGAATCATACTTACAGAGATAATGTGATTTTTCATAAAGGAGACCCTGATGATGTTATTAAACGGTATTTATATATTATTAGAGATTTAAAAATTGACATCATTGTTCGTGTAACTGGTGATATGCCTTTCATTTCTAATGAGATATTACAGATATTATTAAAATCACATTTTGAAACAGGTGCAGATTATACAGTAGCTAGTAAAGCGGCTGTAGGTACTAATCTAGAAATAATTAATTCTCAAGCACTAGAAATAATACAAGGACATTTCCCGAAAGCAGATTATTCAGAATATATGACATGGTATTTTCAAAATAATCCTGAATATTTTAAATTAAATTTTGTTGATTTACCACAAGAATTAGTTAGAGATTATCGCTTAACATTGGATTATGAAGAAGATTTAATTATGTTCAATGAAATTGAAAATCATTTTGTAGAAAAAGGGACAGTATACTCTTTAAAAGAATTATTTAATTTTTTAGATGCTAATAAGGATGTAGTAGAAATTAATTCCAAATTAACCTTAACTTACAAAACGAATCAAAAATTAATAGATACTTTGAATAGAGTGACAAAAATTAATTAATGAACTTGAAAAAAGTAGTTATTCGTTTAGATGGGGATTCTGATATTGGCTTAGGTCATATTTATAGAGGTCTAGCACTAGCTGATATATTAAAGAGAAAGTTCGGTATTGAGTTTGTAGTAAGAACAAGTACCACAATTTCTCCAATCAAAGAGTCAGGATTCGATTATACTTTTATTCCTGCCACAGTTACCTTAGTAGATGAACCTAATTGGTTTAAAGAAAACTATACAACAGATTCTATAATTGTACTTGATGGGTATAGCTTTACTAAAGGTTATCAGAAAAAAATTAAAGAACTAAATTATAAATTAGTCTATATAGACGATTTAGTAGAAGGAAAACAAGTAGCAGATTTAGTAATAAATCATTGCCCAGGTGTTAAAGAGAGTGATTATAAAATTGAAGAAGGTACAAAGTTAGCCTTAGGTTTAAATTTTGCTTTACTTAGAAAATCATTTATAGAATTCAATAGAAATAAGGCAATTAAAAGTAAAAAGATTGAAAATATATTTATATCTTTTGGTGGGGCAGACAGTTATGATTTTTCTTATAAAGTAGCAAAAGAAGTACTAAAACTTGATTTTATTAAAACCATAAATATAGTACTTGGTGCTGCATATAAAAATAATACAATTTTCAGTTTAGAGGATACTAGATTAAAAATAGTTAATAATTTAAGTGAGGTAGAAGTTTTTAAATTAATGAAGAGTATAGATTTAGCCATTGTTCCTGCAAGTAATACAAGTATTGAATTAGCATCACTTGGTATTCCAATGATTTTGGGTTATTTTGTTGATAATCAAAAAAGAATTTATCAAGGGTTTATTAGTAATAATTCTGTAACTGGAGTTGAAAATTATAATATTTTTAATTTCGAAAGCTTGGGTGGTCTTATTGAGGCTATAAATACTTCAGGAAAATTAAAGACACAACAATTAAAATTACTTAATTTTTTTAATAATTCAATAAAGAATAATATACTAGAATTGTTTAAGTTTAATTCTATAACAATAAGGAAAGCTTGTGATGTAGATATGACATTTGTATTTAATCTATCCAATGAATCAATTGTAAGGTTAAACTCATATAACACGAATAAAATTGAACTTAATGAGCATAAAGAATGGTTTTCTAAACAGATAAAAAAAAATGATGTATTATTTTATATCATTGAATTTCAAAACAATTCAATAGGGCAGATTAGATTTAATATAAAAGAAGATTATTCTGTTATAGGTATATCAATTTCTAATAGTTACAGAGGGAAAGGATTAGCATCAGAAAGTTTAAAATTGGCTGTAAGTAACTATTTTCAAAAAAATAGTTTGCCAATTTATGCATATATAAAAAAAACAAATAAGTCATCTGTTACGTTATTTGAAAAGAATAAATTTTCTTTTTATAAAGAAGATATAATTGAAGGGATTGATAGTTATATTTATAAAAAAGAGAAATGAAAATAGATAATTTTAAATTAGGTACAGAAGCAGTCTTTATAATTGCTGAACTATCAGCAAATCACGGACATGATATAGAAATAGCAAAAGAGACTATTAGGGCTGCAAAAAGAGCTGGAGCAGATGCTATAAAGTTACAAACCTATACCGCAGATACCATTACTTTTAATGGTACACAAAAACATTTTAAAATTAATCAAGGCACTCATTGGGATGGGCAGTATTTGTATGATTTATACAAAGAAGCAGCTTTACCTTGGGCATGGCATGATGAGTTGTTTAAAACCGCAAAGAAGATAGGATTGGTTTGTTTTTCATCACCATTTGACTTTTCAGCTGTTGACTTATTAGAAGAATTAGATTGCCCAATCTATAAAATTGCTTCATTTGAAATTACGGACATTCCATTAATAAAATATGTGGCTTCTAAAGGCAAACCAATAATAATATCTACAGGAATAGCAACCATTGAAGATATTGAATTAGCAATAAAAACCTGTAAAAATGTAGGCAATTCAGATATTACAATTTTAAAATGCACTTCTGCCTATCCTGCAGCTCCAGAAGATGCTAATTTGCTTACCATTCCAGATATTTCTTTACGGTTTGGTGTAAAATCAGGTTTGTCAGACCACACAATGGGTATAGAAGGGCCTATGATAGCTACGGCATTAGGTGCTAAAGTTATAGAAAAACATTTTATTTTAGATAAAAAAATTGGTGGTGCCGATGCCCATTTCTCCTTAAATGAAAATGAATTTAAACAAATGGTAGATGCTGTTCGTTTAGCTGAAAAATTCATGGGAAAAGTAGACTATGAAATGACAGAAAAGAAGAAGAAAAGTAGAGAATTTTCAAGATCATTATTTGTAGTTGAAAATGTAAAAAGAAATGAAATAATTACCAAGAAGAATGTTCGTTCAATTAGACCTGGCTATGGGTTACACCCAAAAATTTATAATAATATATTAGGGAAAAAATTCAAATCAGATATTGAACAAGGAACACCCTTAAAAAAAGAACACTTTGCTTAAAAAGTTGAATCTTGGTGATTTTGGTAAAGTACTTGTAAAATTTGCAAGTGCCCAAGTAATTTATAATGTATTACGGTTAATTGCAGGTTTTTTAGTCGTTAGAATAATTGCTCCTGAAATTTATGGGCTATTTTCTGGTGTAGGTATTTTTTTAGGCTATGTCATGTTAGGGCATCTAGGTACAATCAATGGACTAGGAAGAGAGTTACCATACCAACTAGGAAAAGGAAATAAAGAATTGGTTGATGATTATGCCAATACAGGTTTTTGGATTAGTTTATTTGTAGGCAGTATTGCATTTTTATTGTTTTCTTTTTTAGCAATAAAAAACTTTTTTAATCAAAACGATTTTAATAATACGTTGGTTTATGCAACTTATACAATTCTTGGTTTTTTTCACATTATGAATAATGCTTATTTACCAGTCTTATACAGAACAAATAGTGATTTTGAGTTATTATCAAAAATAAATATTATATCTGCTATTGTAAATATCATTACAGTTTTATTAGTTTATTATTTTTCTTTTTATGGGCTGTTGGGTAGAGCAGTAATTTTGATAATTATAAGGTTTTTATTATTATATTACTTTAGACCTCTTAAAATTAAACCCAAAATAGATTTGAATTCATTTAAAGTGTTGTTAAAAGTTGGAATACCAATATATGCTGTTGGTCAAGTTCGCCCTCTTTGGTCAACCATTCAAAACAATATTTTATTTTCTGTAGGCGGTGCTCTGCAATTTGGTTATTATGCGTTGGTGAATATTATTAACGGAGCTATAGGAGTCATACCCGTAGCTTTTAATCAAGTAGTTTACCCACGAATGGCTATTCAATCTGGTAAAGGCTTAGGTAAAAACGAAATTTTAAGTCAAGTCAAAAAACCTACATTTTTTCAATTTGGCTTATTGTTAAGTATTGCAATTATTGGAGCAATTGTAGTGCCTTATATTATCCCTTTAATATTACCGAAGTATAGCCATGGTATTAAAGCAGCCCAATGGGCATTTTTTATACCAGTAATTCAATCTTTAGGGCTAGTCAATAATTATTATAATGTCATTAAAAAACAAAAATATTATCTCATTTCTTTAATTATAGGAGCTTTGATTGGGCTTGGTTATGTATTGTTAAAATTGCATTTTAATAAATTTAATTTAGTCTACTTTCCTCAAGGTATTATCATTGGTAGTTTGGTTCAAATCACTTTAAGTGTATATTTTTTAATTTATAAATTAAAAGATGACTAATTATACCAAATTAGAAGAAGAGTTAAATAATATAAAGTATAATGGTGTTGGTGTAGGTTCTTTATTGGCTTTTGAACTTTTTTTATTGTCTAGTAAAACATATAAAAAGAAGAGTTTAAAAGGTTACTTAGTTTTTATTAAGATAGCCTTAAGAGCAATTATAACTT
>JAJRPL010000370.1 GCA_024280815.1 Bacteroidota bacterium | reverse complement strand
TTTTTAGATGCTATTGATGATGAAGCTAAAGAAATTGGAGCAGTAAACACTATAAAGATTACAGAAAACAATCAGTTAATAGGTTATAATACTGACTTTTTTGGTTTTCAAGAATCGTTAAAACCTTTATTAAAATCACATCATAGAAAAGCATTAATTTTAGGAACAGGAGGTGCCTCAAAGGCTGTAATTTTTGTTTTAAAGAAACTAAATATAGATTATTTAATTGTCTCTAGAAATCCTATAGAAAAACAAATTTCTTATCAAGATATTACATAAAAAGTTATTAAAGATTGCAGATTAATTATCAATTGTACACCTTTAGGTACACATCCTGATATTGATAAATGCCCTAATATACCTTATCAATACTTGACAAGTAAACATTTATTGTACGATTTAATTTACAATCCAGAAAAAACAACTTTTTTAGCTAAAGGAGAGCAGAAAGAAACTATAATTTGTAACGGACTAAAAATGTTAGAATTACAAGCTGAAAAAGCTTGGGAGATTTGGAACTTGTAATTTTCAATCGTTTTACGAAACTAATAATAAACAATTGTATCTAATATTTGAAAATACTTTTGTATTTTAAGCCCTGAATATAGATCTTTTATTAAAAAAAAGTGGAACCTTAAACATTTATATAATGTTAGACGATAACGAAAAAACTAATAGTACCGACGAAAAAAAAGTTACTCCCGAAATGTCAGAAGAAAATAAATCTGATGTAAGTTCAGAAGCAACAGAGCCTGTAGGCGATAAAGATGATAGTGCCATTGAGAATACAAATTCTGATAGGGTTGATGATAAAACTATTTCTGAAAAAGATATTAAAGAAGAAGCTATAGAAAATGAAGAGGTAGAAGCTATTAAAGAAAAAACTGAGGTTGTAGAAAAGAAGGAAGTAGTTGTTAGTAAAAAAAATGAAAAAAAAGCCGATCAAGAGAAGAAAGTAGAAGAAGACACTACAAAAACCGTAGAAGCGAAAGAAGAAACTGTTAGTGATAAAAAAGAAGAACCAGCCCCAAAAGAAGAAGTTGACTATGAAAAGTTAGATTTAGAACAATTGACAATTGCCTTAGGTAAGTTATTAAAGAGTGAGCCTGTTTCACAAATAAAAGCAAGTGTAGATAAAATTAAAACAAGTTTCAATCAACAATTTGGAGCATTATTGAATGAAAAGAAAGAAGCTTTTTTAGCCGAAGGAGGTAATGTGATTGATTTTTATTTTTCTAGCCCGATAAAATCTGCGTATAATGATTTACTTTTTGAATACAAGACAAAAAGAGAGGCTCATTATAAACAAATTGAACAAGAACAAAAAGAAAATTTAACCAAACGATTGGCACTAATTGAAGATTTGAAGCATTTGATAGAAAATGCAGAATCATCTACCATGTATAGCCAGTTTAGAGAATTGCAAGAAAAATGGAGAGCAATTGGTAGAATACCAAGTGCTGACTATAGAGATACTTGGCGTACTTATGAACATCATGTCGAGCGTTTTTATGACTTATTACATTTAAGTAATGATTTACGAGATCTTGATTTTAAGCACAATTTATTAGAAAAAATAAAATTATCAGAAAGAGCAGAACAATTAACTAATGAATTAGATTTAAATAAAGCCTTTAAAGAATTACAGGTATTACACAGGTTATGGAAAGAAGAAGTGGGGCCAGTCGCTAGAGAATTTAGAGAAGAGATCTGGGAACGTTTTAGTAAAGCAACTAAAATTATTCATGAAAAAAGACATGGACACCAAAAAGAATTAGAATCTAAATATGAAGAAAATGTAATTCTTAAAAGAAAAATCATAGATAAAATAGCAAATATTATTGAAGAAGGTGCTGTCCAATCACATAACTACTGGCAGCAAAAAATTAAAGAATTAGAAAAATTACGTCAAGAATTTTTCAAAATAGGTAAAGTACCAAGGCAATTAAATAATACAGTATGGAATGAATTTAAAGAAGCGACAGGTACTTTCAATAGAGTTAAAAATGTTTACTATAAAAATGTAAAGAAAGATCAACATGAGAATCTTATAAAAAAGAATGCGTTGGTTGAAAAAGCTCAGCAATTAAAAGATAGCGAAGAATTTGAAAAAGCTACAGAAATAATGAAACAAATTCAAGCTGAGTGGAAGACTATAGGTCATGTACCTAGAAAGTATTCTGATAAAATTTGGAAAAGCTTTAAAGATGCCTGTAATCATTATTTTGATAGAATGCATGGTGTACAAGACGAAGCCAATCAAGAACAAGTAGAAGTCTTTAATAAAAAGAAAGAATTGTTAGCGAACCTTAAAAGTCAAGCCGAGGATAATAAATCGTTGAGTATTGAAGAGATCAACTCTCATATTGAAAGTTGGAATAAGTTGGGTTCTTTACCACGGAATATGCATCATATTGAAATTAAATTTAATAAGGCTGTAAATGCACTTTACGGTAAATTAGATTTAGATGAAAAAGAAATAGCCATGTTAAAATTCAAAAATATGGTAAATGGTTATTTAGAAACTAATAATGTAAGAAAATTAGATCATGAGCAATTATTTATTCGAAAAAAGATTGATGAGTTAACTAGATAAATTCAACAATTAGAAAATAATATTAGTTTTATTTCTGGTGCAAAAGATGACAATCCGTTACTTAAAGGTGTTAAAGATAATATTCAAAACAATAATAATCAGTTAGAAATCTGGAAAACTAAATTGAAGTATTTGTCTAGACTAGAGTATTAAATTTTACTATAGTAGATGTCTATTTTAGGTTGAGCCATTCATTCTTAAGCTTCCCTGTATTACCTAAAAAGGATTATTTATGGACATGTAGAGGTTTAAACACAATTAGAATCATTATGAGAAAAGGAATAATTCTTATACTCTTTTTTTTATTTATAATACATCATTCTCACAAGAACATGCTTGGGTTTATTTTAAGGATAAGCCAGATGAAGCTACTTTTTTAGCAAACCCTTTAACCATGCTTACTCAAAAGGCATTAGATAGAAGAGCGAAACAAAATATTAGTTTAGACTCAAGAGATATTCCTATTCCAATTTCATATATTACCGCTATTAGAAATACAGCAGGTGTTGAAGTAAAAGCCAAATCTAAATGGTTAAATGCGTTGCATATTTTTGGTTCAGAGACCGATATTAAGGCATTATTGAATCTTTCATTTGTTGAGTCAGTTGATTTTGCAGCGAATGATTTAAATAACAAACCACAACTAAATAAACATAAAAGAAATAAGTTTGAAGTAAACACCAACTTTAACTATGGAGGATCTGCCAATCAAATTGAAATGTTAAAAGGTGAAGTTTTGCATCAAAAAGACTTTACAGGTCAAGGTATGACTATTGCTGTTATGGATGGTGGTTTTCCAGGTGTAAATACTTTATCCGCTTTTCAGCGGATCCGAGATAATAATCAGATCAAAGGAGGGTATGATTATGTGCAAAGAAATACAAATTTTTATACAGGAATTTCTCATGGAACAGCTGTATTATCAACGATGGCAGGTTTTGTAGATGGACAATTGATTGGTACAGCACCAGATGCCAATTATTATTTATTTATTACAGAAGATGGATCAACAGAAACACCTCTAGAAGAAAGTTTATGGGTTGAAGCTGCAGAGAAAGCAGACAGTTTAGGTGTCGATGTTATCAACACCTCATTAGGTTATAATACTTTTGATGATGCACGTTATAACCATACCTACACTGACATGGATGGTTCAACTACATTTATAACTCGTGGTGCCGATATTGCATTTTCAAGAGGAATGATAATTGTGAATTCAGCAGGGAATGAAGGTGATAAAACATGGCATTATATAACAGCACCATCAGATGGGTTTAATGTATTGAGTATTGGTGCAGTTGATGGTAATGGTTCTATTGTA
>JAJRPL010000369.1 GCA_024280815.1 Bacteroidota bacterium | reverse complement strand
TGTAGTTTTGCGTGTTATTACCAACAGTTATTGCGTATAGATATTTAGTGTCAGGCTCTAAATTAGCAATTTGTATTTCATGATGCTTACTGTTTACAGAACTATATTCCTTACTGTCTACAGAGATTTTTACAGTAGCTATAATGTTAGTTTCAAGAGAAATAGTTACACCATCTGATTTTAATAAATTAACAAATGGTCCTTCAATAATACCATTAGCAACTTCAAATCCGCCATCGGTAACATTAAAAGAAACAATGCCGTCATAGAGAATTGCTCCTTTCTCATTCACCACACGATACCCTAAAGTTCCTTTTTTGTTTTGTTCCCAATCAATCATATCATAGGTTCCTGCCATCTGTTTGATATTAAGATTGGTTTTGCCACTAGTAATGGTTGAAGGTCTTTTAAAATATACTGGCAATGCATGTTTAGAATCTTTAAAAGGAATAAATCCGAAATATAAGGTGCCATTAAAATCTGGAATTCCGAAATCAAAAGCAATACCTTTTTTAGTGCCTTTCGGGTTGCCTTTCATATTTGTCAAGGTATAATCAGGGTTTGTAATGGTTTCGTAAATCTTTGTTCCGTCTTTTTCTAAATAGAGTTTACCATTTTCATCTTGATGGATATTGGTATAGACTTCAGGGACAATTGATTTTTTTGTGACTTGACTTGTACTTTTACAGGAAAATAAAAGGATAGTAATTAAGCTATAAAGGAGGGTACTTAGTTTAAAAGACATATGTTTAAATTTAAAAAAGGTGTGTAAATATAGTATATAATTTTGTGACACATCTAAAAGTTGAAAATTAATGTTTTTTGTAAAATAAATTTTGATGCGAATGAATTTTTGAGCCCAACTTTAACAATAAAACTAGTAAGACATTATAATCTTACTAAAATTTAAATTGCAATCCGATTGAGATATTTCTTCCAGGATTAGCAATGTTATCTTCTTTTAGAACGCTCAAATGATCAATATAATTTTTGTTCAATAGATTGTTAATGTTGATGAAAAATTTTGTTTTTAGTTTACCAAACTTAAAATTGCTTCCAAAACCGATGTCAAACAGCGTATAAGCTTCACCTTGATCTTCATGTTCACTGATTTTAGTCTGTTTAAATATATTTCTATTATTTAGAACAAAGAAATTTGAATCAAATTTTGGATGCATGCTAAATTCAAATTTTATATTGTTTTTAATAGTAAAACCAGGAATTCTAGGTAAATTCTCACCAGTGTCAATTTTGCCTATAACACTTTCACCACTAGATTTTAAATGAATCCATTTGTATTTTTTCGGATGTAAATGAAATCCGAATTCTCCACCATATAATTTTGAATCATCTTGATTGTATGTATAGACATCAAAATTATTTAGTGAGGTACCATTTGGTTCTAAAAAAATATAGTTTTGAATGCTGTTGTAAAAACCATTGACAAAAAACTCAACAGTTTTGTTTGAGTATTCTAAATTTGCATCAATTTGGAAGTTTTTTTCATTTTTAAGTTCATTATTTCCAATTTCAAAACGTCCTTCATGGAAGCCATTTGATGTTAGCTCTGATAGGTTAGGAGCTCTAAAACCTAAGGCCAAATTGATACGTGAAACAATTTTTTTTGTAAGATTTGATTTTAACCCAATAGCCCCTGTAATATTATTTAAGTTTTTGTCTAAGGCATTAAAATGCGTTGAACTACCAATTATACCATGTTCTTTTGTGTTGATATTTCTATTGTCAAAACGGATCCCTGCCTGTATAGTATTGTTGTTGAACTCATAATTTGAAGTTGCAAAAATACCAAAATCAAAAATAGTTGCATCAGGTAAAAATATAGTATCACCATAATTTTTATTGGTTTGATACATTCCTTGAATACCGAAAATGGTTTCAAAGTCACCAGTATTTAATAAGTGTGTTTTGATATCATAGCTAATCGTATTCAAATTCATATCCGTAGTTTTAATGTCATTTTTAAACAAATTTCTATTGTGATGTGTGTACCCGAAATTTGTTGTAAGCGTTAAAGCATTATAATAAATAGTATTTTTTACACTTAAAATATGATTATTTATTTTTTGATAAAGACCTTTCACTTCTTTTGAAGTGCTCTGCTCATTTATTTCATGTGTTATTCCGTTAAATGATTGATTATAGTTATAGCGAATATCTGTATTGAATTTATCGTTTTCAAATCCAAAACCCGCTTTAAAATCTTTAGCATTAAATCTAGAATTAGTTACCCTTATTTTGTCTGCTGTTTCATAATCTGATTGTGTATTGTAGCTAGCTATGGCTAAAAATTTAAATCTATTTTTAGTGGTTTTTACTCCTAAGCTATTTGAGAACCCTATAGCATTACTTTGAAAAACTGACGATAAGTTTGCACTTGTCTTAGAAGAAGTTTCAAACTTTTCTGGAACTAAATATATAACACCACCAAGTGCATCACTTCCATAGAGTAGGGAGGCGGGTCCTTTAATTATCTCAATATTTTCAATGCCATTTTCATCAATGCCTAAACCATGTTTTTCACCATTTTGAAAGTTCTCATATTTTACACCTTGTGTATATACCAAAACTCTATTACCACTTAAGCCACGAATTACAGGTTTTCCAATGCCATTTCCAGAAGCAATAGTTGATACTCCAGGGATTTCAGACATTTTTTCAGTTAAATTTAATGCCCCAATAATAGTGTTTGTTAGTTTAATATTCTCAACTTTCATTACATTATGGCTTTGTAGTTTATTGAAAGGAGTTGAAATAATGATTTCATCCATTTCATAAATAGCTTCATGTAAAATAAAATTCTTAGTAGTGTTCACTGCCATTTCTAATACTATTGTTATCGTCTCATAACCCAAAAAAGTAATGATAATGTCAATTTTACCATTGGGCAGCTTTTCTAATGTGTAATTTCCTTTAGCATCACTTATAGTGCCTTTATGGATTTGAGAGAGATAAATTTCTGCACCAGTGATTGGCGTGTTGTTTGTATCTGTTATTTTTCCTGAAAGTGTGTTTTGTGTATGTATAGACAGGCTTAATCCTATACATAGAATTGAAAGTAATAGTTTCATTTTAAATGTTTTATTGTTAATATATAGCAACTATCACCAATTCTGTTGATGTGAAAGTGCCGTTTATAAGTGACCTAGAAGTAAATTTCTTTAGGTGTTTTTAGTTAAACAATAAAATAGGGAGGAGCTCTTGAAGCTTTAAGTTGAATACTTGAGGTGTATTTTTTTTGGTAAAAACAAGTAGATATATGCTTGAAAGATAGAGGCTTTTTTAAGTCAAATTTAACCGAAAAATCAAAAGAATTGTATTCAATAATTTGATGATAAACACTACAATTAACTTCTTGTTGGTGAAAATGCTGTTCGTTTTCAGCAGTGCAAACAGTATGTTCATGCCCTTCTAAGGCATGTAACGTTTGCACTGCAAACGGAAGTACTATAATAAAGCTTAAGAGTATTGAAAAAATGCTATATGCAATCTTGTTTTTCACATAACAAAGGTACAAAGAATTAGCTGTGTTTTTGATAACAATAGTTAATTATTAAGCTAATAGTTATGCTTTTTTAGGCTTCCATATTTTTTTACCAGTATTCATTATCAATAAAGCAATAAAACCAACCAACAATCCAACAAAAAAATCTTTAATTGTTGAAGGTAAAAAATCTGCAAAATGGTGTAAGAATTCAATATTATGAACAAATAATCCGCCTGCGACTAATAATAAAGCAATGGTGCCAATAAAAGACAATGCTTTAATTACTTTAGGCAATGCATTCACTAAAAAAGTGCCTATTTTATGAGAGATACTTTTTTCGCTTTTACTATTTTTAATCATTTTATAGCCTAAATCATCCATACGTACTATCAGGGCTACAATACCATAAACACCAATAGTTGCAATAATAGCAACAAAAGACACGACCAAAATTTGTGTTATAATAGGTTTTTCTAAAACTGTACCTAATGCAATGATTACAATTTCTACAGATAAGATAAAATCGGTTAGAATAGCAGATTTCACTTTCTCTTTTTCAAGAGCTAAAATTTCTTCTTCGGTGAGTATTTCTTCTTCACGACTATCTTCACCATGCCCATGTGGTACAAAATATTCGTAAATTTTTTCTGCTCCTTCATACGCCAAGTAAACACCGCCTAGCATTAAAACGATAATGACAACTATGGGTGCATAAGCACTTAATAAAAATGCAATTGGTAGAATGATTAATTTATTAATAAACGATCCTTTAGTGATTGCCCATAATACAGGTATTTCACGAGAAGAGACAAATCCTGAGGCTTTGTCAGCATTAACAGCCAAATCATCGCCAAGTATGCCTGCAGTTTTTTTTGTGGCAACCTTGCCCATAACAGCAACATCATCCATCAATACCGCGATATCATCTAATAATGCAAAAAAACCGCCTGCCATTTTATTTAAGTGTTATTAATAGATTACTGCTTAACAGCTTTTCCTTTCTGTTTAAATTTAGAACCTTTGTAATTGGCTTTAAAAGTATAAGAATTATTTTTAAATCCTGTTATTTTTATATGAAAAGGTGTGCTATCTAATGCTGTTTCTGGATTTATTTTAGTTAAAACATACTCAAAATTAGATTTCCATTCAATCGCGAAAGAATCAATATGATTATTATAGGTTTCTATTTGGATACTATCATTTCTTACAGCTACAGAAGTTATATCAGTATCATCTAAAAAAGTAATAAAAGTACCTGTTTTAAACTGATTAATGTCTCCTGTGTTTTTTTTACAAGAAATGGCAATTAAAATCAATATCAGAACTAAATATTTCATTAAATACCTGTATAGTTACTTGGTGTAATTGCTTTTAATTCTGTTTTGATAGTTGTATCAACATCTAAACTATCAATAAAATCAGCCATAGTTTTTTGATTGATAACCGTATTTGTTCTAGTCAATCCTTTTAAGGCTTCATACGGATTAGGATAGTTTTCTCTACGCAAAATGGTTTGAATAGCCTCAGCTACAACCGCCCAGTTGTCTTCTAAGTCTTGTGCAAATTTTTCTTTGTTTAATAAGAGTTTATTCAACCCTTTTAAAGTAGAAGTAAAGCCAATAATAGTGTGTGCTAGCGGTACGCCTACATTTCTTAAAACTGTAGAGTCAGTCAAGTCACGTTGCAATCTCGAAATAGGTAATTTTGCTGATAAATGTTCAAAAACGGCATTTGCCAATCCTAAATTACCTTCAGAGTTTTCAAAATCAATAGGATTTACCTTATGTGGCATAGCAGAAGAACCAACTTCGCCTTTTTTAATTTTTTGCTTAAAATAATTCATTGAAACATAGGTCCAAATATCTCTATCAAAATCAATAATGATTGTATTAATACGTTTTAAAGCGTCAAAAATACCTGCTAAATGATCGTAATGTTCAATTTGTGTGGTAGGGAAGGAGTGATGTAAACCCAATATTTTTTCAACGAAAGTTGTTCCAAATTCTTTCCAATTAATAGTTGGATAAGCTACTTTATGAGCATTAAAATTACCCGTTGCACCACCAAAT
>JAJRPL010000368.1 GCA_024280815.1 Bacteroidota bacterium | reverse complement strand
GATAGTGCAAAAGTAATAAAACTGTTTAATACAAACAAAAAAGAGGAAGTTTTTTAACTTTTCCTCTTTTTCAAAATGCACTAATTCAAATAATTAATTCTATAACTAAACGGATATTAGTCTAAGTTGATAAAATCATCTGCACTTAATTCACCTGTATTCAATTTTACCAATTCATCTAATTTAGATTCAATAAACGCGTCCATTTCAGCTTCTTTTACTGTTCTTTTCTTTTTAGCTAATTTTAAATTTCCTGGTAAAACATATTGATTATAATAGTAGAAAAAATTAGAATCAAAGCTTTTTGGTGTCAAATCATAAGCTCCTAAATACCAACCTAAACGTGTAGCTGACCTTCTTTGGCGTGGCGTACCATGATGCCCTCTGCTAGAAGTGTTAAAATCTCCTATATCAAAGGCAAAAGCAAAAGCTGGCCCTGCTTGAGTCCAAGTTGCATTATAACCATTAGGTCTTCTCACATAATACCCAGCATAACCATCAGCTTCTAACTCCATTGCTCTAGCTGTGCTTTCTCGTCTTGTTGGTATACTATTGTCACGAAATTGTAATTGATGGCCTATTTCATGTGCTAATATAGCTACGGGTGCAATCGCACCTTTTGCAAATGCTTGACGGTAAATATCTTCACCAAAATCAATTCTTCCTGAACCAAAAGATAACGCATTGAACGTTGTACCAGAATTGTCATGAATAAAACTTAAAGGCACTGTAGATATACCAAATACACTTGCTATACGTCTGTTATGAGCATAAATAAAATTAGTATGTGATTGATTGATAATAAAATTGTTTCTAAAGGCATTTGGACCCCAATTATTATCTACAAAAGAATATACACAGGCGAAATCTTTTTCAGATAGTTGTTCTAATCCATTTTGCTTTTCTAAATTAGCAAGGTCTTCTTCTTGTTGGCAAGAAGTTACAAAAAAACTGATAACAATTAATAATGATAATTTAAGATAGTTAATCATTTCGATAAAATTTAGTTAATATTTAAATGTTTAGAATAAAAATTCTATTGACATAAAATAACTTTCAATTCTAAAGAAATTCTTAATTTTCAACTCACACCTAAATAAATAACTATTATTCAGTTAGTTAAAAGTGTGAAAAAATTACAGGAGGGAATAAATTATAAGAAATATTTTAACGCTACCCAATTATTTTTTTCAATAATTAACTCCAATTTTAATTGATGTTTTAAAGCTTCGGCATCAATTAAAGGAATGTCTTCTTGATAGAAACCGCTAAGTAGTAAAACGCCATTCTTATTTAGACAATTGGTATACGTTTTTATATCATTCAATAAAATATTACGATTGATATTAGCGATAATCACATCGTACTTTTTATTAATTAATAATGATGCATCACCATGATACACATCTACTTTTTTACAATGATTAAGTTCTAAATTGTCAAATGTATTTTCGTAACACCATTCATCAATATCTATAGCATCAATAAAATTTGCCCCTCGTATTTCTGAAAAAATTGCTAAAATACCTGTACCGCATCCCATATCAAGTACACGTTTGCCTTTTAAATCTAACGTCAATAAATGCTGTACCATCATGTGTGTAGTTTCATGATGCCCGGTACCAAAACTCATTTTAGGCTCTATAATAATATCGTATTTAAGATTTGGGTTTGGGTGAAATGGTGCTCTAATACTCACCAAATCATCTACCTGAATAGGATTGAAGTTTTTCTCCCATTCTTGATTCCAATTTACTTGTGCTATTTCTTCTTTTATGTATGAAATTTTAAATTCATCATTTTTCAATATAAAAATGTCATCTAAAATAGATTCATTATCTGCTGACTTTTGGATGTATGCAGTTACTCCGTCTTCATTCTCTACAAAACTTTCAAAACCTGCATAGCCTAACTCAGCAATGAGAATTTCGGTTGCTGGTTGTAACGGCGAAATTTTAAAGGTATAAGAAATGTAAATCATTCTAAAATTAGAAATATCATTAAAAACAAATTCTTGGTTATAAAGCCTTGAGACAGAAACAATAATTAAATTGCCTTAATTAAAGCCGTAAAATCATCAGCATTTAATGCTGCACCACCAATCAAACCACCATCAACATCTTTTTTAGAAAAAATTTCTTTTGCATTGGCAGGTTTTACACTACCTCCATAAAGAATAGAAACATTTTCAGCTACATCGTTATTATATTTTTCAGCAACTAAATTACGTATAAAAGCATGCATTTCTTGAGCTTGTTCTGGGCTTGCAGTTTCGCCAGTACCAATTGCCCAAACGGGCTCATAAGCTAAAACTAGTTGTGGCCATGCATCTGCATTTAAATGAAATAAGGCATTTTTTATTTGACTCTCTACTACTTTAAAATGGTTTTCGTTTTTTCGGTCTTCTAAAACTTCACCGAAACAAAAAATAACTTCTAGTTTATTTTTCAACGCTTGGTCTACTTTTTGAGCCAATAAAGCATCGGTTTCTCCAAAATATTCTCTACGTTCTGAATGTCCTAATATAACAACCTTAACACCAACTGATTTTAACATGGCTGCAGAGATTTCTCCTGTAAAAGCTCCACTATCTGCTTGATGCATATTTTGTGCTGCCACTTCAATAGCCGATTTCTTTGTACTTTTAGATACCTTTTGAAGATTTACATACGTAGGGGCAATAATTACACGCGTATTGTCAAGTGTGAATCCTTTGATAGATTTTTTTAATGCTTTAACTAATTCTTTTGACTCTTTTAAAGTCTTATTCATTTTCCAGTTTCCTGCTACTATTTTGCTTCTCATAATAAATTTAATATATCGTTAATTAAATAATAAATGTACCATCCTAAAACTAGAAAAATAAAAATTTTAATCAAATTTTCTAGCCACTTTTTTCCATAAAATCGATGTTTCACAGAACTCTCATAATCCTCAGCATCAACTTCTTTTTTAATTTTTATTACCTTTTCAAAATCTTTATTTAAAATGTAATAAAGCTTGTAATTATGTCCTTCAACACCTTTTTCAAAGCTTTCAAAAAGTATTTTATTCTTGCTTAATTTACTTTCAAAATTAAAAGCAGGAAAAGGAACACTATACTCAGCTATTAAAATTTTATCTTCTAACATTAATCTCCTAAAAGAAATAATTAATAACAAAGATAAAATAAAGAAAGAAAAAGAGATGTATTAAAATGATTACTTTTGTGAAAATTGATTTTATTTTATGACTAGACAAGAATTAATTCATCAGATTAGAAAAAAGAAATCCTTTTTATGTATCGGATTGGATGTCGATTTAGAAAAAATTCCACCTCATTTATTAAAACTTGATGACCCTATTTTTGAATTCAACAAACAAATTATTGACGCAACTCACCACTTAGCGGTTGCCTACAAACCTAATATTGCTTTTTTTGAAGCTTACGGAATTAAAGG
>JAJRPL010000367.1 GCA_024280815.1 Bacteroidota bacterium | reverse complement strand
GGTTAACACCAATTCCACAATGTTTTTACGTAATCGTTTTACTTTATCTGTTTGCGGATAGATGTATAAGCCTTCAGTAACTGGTGTATGACATGAGGCAACAACTTTAGAACCGCCATCTTTTTCTCGTGCAATTTCAACAGAGCAAACACGGCAAGAGCCAAAATTATCTAATCTATCGTCTTGACACATGGTCGGAATTTCTTCTTGTTCTATTCTACGAACGAATTCTAAAATGGTTTCGTCTTTGTTGTATTGGTGTTGTATGTTGTTTATATATGCAATCATAGTTTGTTGTTGTTGCACAGAGAAACACTGAGGAATCACAGAGATTCACAGAGTTTCCTGAGTTATATTTTAAAACGTTTAATCCCGTTTTGTAATAATTTTACATAAAAATTAATTAATAATCCAAGCGGAAAATTTCCCAACTTCATATACGTTAATATTTGTGCTGTATGAACATCCGTAAAGCATTCTACAGTTTTAAGTTCTATAACTATTTTGTTTTCTACTAAGTAAATCGATTCTGTAGCCATGATCTAATTTAATCTCTTTATAAATTATGGGTAGCGGTTTTTCTTTTTTAACCTTCAATCCTTCATTAAACAATTCATAATACAAACACTCTTGATAAGCAGATTCTAACAATCCAGGACCTAATTGACGATGCACTTCAATTGCTTTGCCAATGATTAAGCTTGTAATTTCATTATCTTTCATTATAAATTATATTTCTCCGTGCATCTCTTTGAAAAACTCTGTGTATCTCTGTGAAATAACTATTTAAAATACCTTTTCAACTCCTCCGTAAAATACTCCAATCCATTCTTAAGAGGTAGCGGAATTCCACCACCCAAGGCACATAGAGAACCAATCTCTAGTGTTTCTATCAAATCATCAAATAATTGTCTGTCAATTTTATAATTTTCATGCTGAGCTTTTTTTAGCATTTCATATCCTCTATGCGAGCCAATTCGACACGGATAACATTTCCCGCAACTTTCATCGGCAGTAAATTCTAATAAATGTTCTAAAAATTGTATCATCGGAAAGCCTGTTGGAATAGAAACCACGCTGGCATGACCAAGTAGAAAGCCGTGGTTACTCAGAGATTCAAAATCTAACGTTAAATCCTTAATTTTATGTAGTGGAATAATTCCGCCAAGCGGTCCACCCATTTGTACAGCTTTTACTTCTTCTTTAAATCCTTTTCCATATTCTTCAAATACAACTTTTAAAGGTGTTCCCATTTCTATTTCATAGATTCCAGGTTGCTTGAAATAACTGTCTAAAGATACGAGTTTTGTTCCTGTAGATTTGCCATTTCCTAAGTTAGCGTAAGCTGATCCTCCATTTTCTAAAATCCAATGCAAGTTTGCAAAAGTCTCTACATTACTCAATACCGTTGGTTTACCATACAAACCGTATTGTGCAGGGTAGGGTGGACGAACACGCACTTCTGGACGAAGACCTTCAATAGAATTCAATAATGCCGTTTCTTCACCACAGACATACGAACCTTGTCCGCGTATGATTTTAAAACGGAAATCGTTACACAAACCTAATTCATTTAATTCTTCAATAGCAGCATGTATTTTACGAACGGAATTAGGATATTCCCTACGGATATACAATACGCCTGTGTCAGCACCAACGGTTAACCCAGCAATGTACATTCCAAAAAGAACTTTATGCGGTTGATGTTCCATTAAATACATATCAGAATAGGCACCAGGATCTCCTTCATCGGCATTGCAAACAATATATTTTTGACTTGAGTTTTCTTTAATGACAGCATCTAGTTTAAAGTAAAATGGAAATCCTGCACCACCACGACCACGTAAATTAGATGTTTTTAATTCATCAATAACTTGTTGTGGTTTGTTTTTAAAACGATCTGCTAAAGTGTAAAATTTAGAAATATCTTCGATAGAAGAAGTTAGTATTGGGGTGGTGTTACAATCTATAGTGTAGATATTCCCATCTTCCGTCTTCCCAAAGGGAAGAGGTTTTTTTAATATTTTTTCGAGTTTAGCAATTGATTTCACTGAATAGGTTTGGTCATTGTACATAAATGCATGACCTTGATGGCAATGTCCTAAACAAGGTGCGTGACCGATAGTCTCTGGATTGACTATGTCAGCTAAATTTTCATGTAATTTTTCTTGTGTACCTGCAACCATACATGCTGTACCATTACAAACATGGATTTTCTTTTTTTGATTCTCTGGTCTTAGAAAATCATAAAATGAAGCTGTACCAAAGAGTATAGAATCATCAATCATAAAGCGTTTTGAAATTTCATGATATTCTTCTTCAGAAGCTGATTTTTCTGCTAATACGGCAATATTTTCAAAAAGATTATCGTCTAATTCTTTTCTGTAGGATAATGAGCGAATGTTTTTATTTGCCATTGGTTGTTGTGTAATTATTGACTAAAAATACTGATTTTTTTTTAAATGATTCTTTACAATGATTAGTAACGTTTATATATTGATAAATATTTTAAAATGTCATAATTTGATAAAAAAAGCTAAATTTGGCTTATATTCCATAAATAATATAATTGTTGACTGCTTATACTAACTAGTAATCAACAAAACATTCAATAATTGATATTTTACCCTATTTTTGATAGTTCAAAACTAAAGCCGATTGAAATTGCAAAAGCTGATTATTAGTTTCTTAACTGTATTGATAATACTTTCTTGTAAGGATGCTACACCTAAAAATACTACATCTTCTTTTTACCATTGGAAAGCCAAAGCTGAATTTACCTCTACTTATCAAGAAGCACTAACTGCTGCAAAAACCAATACTATTTACCTTCATTATTTTGATGTTGAAGTGCTCAATAAAGCCACTCTAGAAAATGAAAAGGATGGCGTGTTTCCTACTTATGTATTAAAAAGTGTTGATACGGCTTATCAGAAACACACTATTATTCCTGTAGTGTATATTACCAATCAGGTGTTAAAAGCAAAAGGAATGGTTGTGGCAGATTTGGCTGTAAAAATTCGTGATCTAATCAATCAAATAAGTAAAAAACAGTTTAAGAAACAGCTCAAACAAATTCAACTAGACTGCGACTGGACAACAAGTACTAAAAATACTTATTTTGAATTATTAAACACTTTACAAAAAGATTTTGATATTGATGTTACCATCCGTTTACATCAAATAAAATTTAAAGATAGAACGGGTGTGCCTCCTGTAAAAAGTGGGACATTAATGTTGTATAATATGGGAAATTTAAAAGATACTAGCCAAAATTCTATCTTGCAAAATAGTATTGTAAAACAGTATATAAATACAGAAACCAGCTACCCAATTCCTTTACGTTTGGGTTTGCCTATCTTTTCACAAACTGTAGTTTTCAATAAAGATAATAAGATTAAACTCATTAGAAATACGGAACCCAAAATGCTCGCAAACGACTTGCATTTTAAACAATTAGACTCTCAAAATTTCGAGATTGTGAAAGACACACTCTACAAAGGCTTTTTCTTAAGCAAAGGCTTTCGACTAAAATTAGAAGAACTAAAAGCAACAGAAGTTATTGCTGCTTATCAAACCATAAAAAAAAGTAAATTAAAAACAAATGAAATTATTTTTTATCATTTAGATAAAAAATCGCTTTCAACAATTCAGATAAAAGACTTAATTTCACAACTTAATTACGAATAATAAATTCATTAAAACTATGAAACGTATTCTAACATATATACTAGCTTTATTTACATCAACAACTTTTGCTTGTGGTGGTGGCGAATGGTATGAAATAATGGACTTTTACAGTCTATTTATGCAAACCAATGTTTCTACAACTGCTTATTATCCTTTCTTACGCGATGCCAATAGTGTGTTTTATGGTAATTATGATTATTATACAGAAAACAAAACTATGGTCTATCCACAAGGAAATATCAATTTATGGAAACATTTATTACCTAATTGGGAGATTGCAACAATAGAAAAAGCAGTTTATGGTAAGGACTTCAATTGGGCAGATAAAAATTCTAAACTAGAGAAAAGAGTCAAAATATATATCGATTTTGCCAAAAAATGTAGCCATGCTTTTGCTCATCGTGTAAATAAAGGTTCTTGGGAATATGAAAAGATTCTTAAAGAGCATCCTGTAGATACCGATGCTATACTTAACGAAGCCAAAGCGTTATTAGCAAAAGAAAAAAATAAACAGTTAAAAGCACGTTACCAATATCAAATTATTAGAATATTGCATTATGGAGAAAGATGGCAAGAAGCCATTGTTTTTTATGAAGCTAATGTAGAAAATAATATGCCTAAGAATGAAATTTATTATTATAGTACAGACCAAGTAGCGGGCTGTCATTATTCTAAAGGACGCTATGATTATGCTGCATACCTTTATACCAAAATATTTGCTAAGAGTATAGATAGGAAGAAATCGGCTTTTTTAAGTTATAACTTTTGTACTCTAAAAGAAGTAGACGGAAGAAACTATATTGCCGAAGGTGTAGAAGCTTTAGAAGACGAAAAAAACTTTTTAATCATTAGTAGTCTTCGAAATTTCACCAATGAAATTGATAATATTAATTCTTTTATCAATTTAGATGCTGCTGATACACGAATAGAACTGCTTTTTGCACGTGCATTAAATAATGCTGAAATAACGGCACTCCCTAAAAATATTGGTGTAAAAAACGATAAGCTTCCTTCTTTGAGTGACCAAAATAAACACTCGCAACTATTAGCCATTGCAAAACTACAATTTGCCAATTCTAAAGTGAAGAATAAAGACTATTGGCAATTAGCAAGTTCCTATCTCTATTTTATCAATGGCGATATTAAAACTGCTAAAGAAATGTTGTCAAATGTAAAAACTCTAAGCAAACAACAAAGAATATTAGCTATAGTATATGAAGTGTCGAGCTGGGATACTATTACACCAGAAAATGAAAAATACATTACCAAAATACTAAATAATTATCCGAAATTAGATAATATGTATGGTTTTACTGAAGATGATATCCGCCATTTTATTCTCGATAAAATTGCACATGTTTATTATAAAAACAAGCAATTGGCAAAAGCCTATTTGGTACATAATAAAGTAGAAGCTACAAAACACATCAGCTCTTTAGAATTGTTAGATGCTTTAGAAGCTTTTTATGAGAAAAAAGAGAAAAGTAGCTATGAAAAAAGTCTTATTCCCATAGAACCAAGTAAAACCTTTTTTGTAGAGTATATCAATCACCAAAAAGGAATTTATTACTTATACCATGCTCAGCCCGAAAAAGCCTTAACTTTTTTTAATAAGAGCGGAATTACAAAAGGTAATGCCGTACCCAATACCGTTTTTAGCAATAATATTAAAGAATGTTTCAGTTGCAAAGTAGAAGAAGTAATGGATGATCAAGTGTATCAAGCTTCGGTATTTGACTTTATTAAACCAGCATTTACACGTAAAGAATTAGCTGGTTATTTGATAGAATTGGAACAACTTACTAGTAATACAACCAAATGGAAAGCAAAATTGGCAAATTACCTTTTAGGTAATTATTATTTTAATATTTCAAATACAGGCTATTATAGAGGTATTTTAAATGGCGATGGTAATTGTTGCGACTATTCCTATGTAGATTATGCAAGTGATAATTATAGTAAAGAAAAGATTGGCGAAGATATTATTACAAATAAGAAAGGTTATAATTTATCGGATATTAGTTTTTTTGAAAAACGTTATTTTAATGTAAGTACAACAGCTAAAGAATATTACCAAAAGGTAGTAGCTCTCTCTAAGGATAAAGAACTCAATGCTAGATGCCTTTACCTTATGGCAAAATGTGAGTTAAATGATTTTTATAATAATGGTAGTGAAAACACTTTTTCAATAGACACTAAATATGCATCTATTAATTTACCAAAATATCAAAGTTTTAAAACGCTAAAAGAAGATTATTCCAAAACTAAATTTCATGATATGATTATTAGAGAATGTAGTTACTTTAGGTATTATAGTGCGATGGATTAAAATAGAGTAAATAACCCAATGGATATACATCTTAATTATATTAATTTTTTAGATTCTATCGCATTAATTCAAGGTATTTTACTTGGTTTAATTTTCATTAATAGTTCTAATAAAGAAAAACCAAGTTTATTTATAGGCTTATTCTTAATCACTTATACTTTAGAACTAATAGATTCAATTCTAATGAGTACTGGAATTTTGAATCAATACCAAGAATTATTATTTCTTCCATTAAATTTCTATTACCTAACTGTACCATTACTCTATTTATATGTTAAGAGATTAATAATGTCAATTTCATTGAAAAATGTTTTTATTGTACTTATACCAAGGTTTGTAGAGATTTTAGTTTGCTATTCTTACTTCCTGCTAAAACAAAGCAAAGCATTGAGCAAAGTGAATATTTTGATGATATAATGTTACTAGACTTGGTATTCTCAATTTTTTTCATTTTTTTTGCATTTATTAAAAATAAATATACATTTGCATCGGTTTTTATATAACCAAAGTATATAATATAATCTATTTCCTATCAAGAGGAAGATATTGGGGACTTAGATTTTACGAATGTGTAAAAAGCACATACCTCTCTTTTATTAGAGGTATGTGTTTTTTTTAACCAATATTAATTATAAAAATAAAAATTATGAAAACAATTAAAACAAATTTATTTATACTAGTAGCACTAGTAACTATGAGTTTAACAGCACAAAAATTAGAGGTTAGCAATTCTTCTTCTGTTAATATTGATCAATTGCCAGAATATATTGTGGTTACTTCAGAAAATACCAAGCTTATAGGAGGTATTGATATTACAATTGATTATAAAAAATCTGATTATGAAGATGTATTAGATGAATTAGAAACACTACTTCAAAACAGAAAAAAATTAAGAATTAGAAATCAAACCGATTTATTAAATGCCATGTCTAAACTGGGATTTGAATATGTTGATGCCTATAACGCTAGAGGTGGAACTGTAGGAGCAGGAGGAGGTAATGATGTAGAAATATTTGGAAGCGATACTAAGTTTAGAATCAATATGGTATTTAGGAAAAAAGAAAAATATAGAAAAGATTAATTTTAAAGTAAAATACACCAATCAAAAACAAGTATTAAAATATATAAAAATGAAAAAAATTAGAATTCCATTTGTTGCTCTTTTGTTAATTATTACCATAATTTCTTGTAAAAAAGATGATGAAACAATAGTAGAACCTATTGAATTTGCTGAAATTGAAGATATCGTATCTTCTTTTCAAGGCGATAGAGAAAGTGATATAGTTATAGTAAACACCCAAGGAGGACCGGTTACAGAAACTGAAGATGGGTTTATAAAAGAGATTATTGACGGAACCGGAACCTCAAATCTTTTATGGGTCAATGTACATCAAGCTCAAACGGCAAGTCCGTTGAAATTTCAAAATGAAGATATTACTTTTGAACAAGCAAAAGAGTTTGATGCAGTAAGTCTAGCAAATTTAAAAAAAGTAATTACTTATTTTAAAGAAGAATTACATAAAAAAGTTTATGTACTGGGTATTTCTTTCGGAGCATTTATGACGCAAGAACTTATTGCCAAACATGGAGTTGATGTTGCAGATAAATACTTTATTATGGTAGGAAGGTTAAATATAGATGAAATATTATGGAAAGGATTTAGTGAAGGAAAAGGTGGAGGATACAGCTATGATGCTAATGGCAATTTTACCATTACACTAGAAGAACAAGACAAAGTTGAGGATAGAAATATGAGCAGATTGGCTGCTGGATTAGGACATAAAAGATATATGACGGAGTGGAATACAATTCCTAGTTTAGTTAAAGTAACCTATATTTTTGGTAATAGAGATGAGCAAGTAGGCGGTTTGACAAAAGAAGAAGTAAGCTTTATGGGCGATAAAGGAGCAAAAGTTTTATTTGTTGATACCGGAAACCATAGTGAAACAATCGATGCAGGTATTGCCGAATTAAAATCGGTATTTGAGCTTAATTAATAATAGTAATTTAACCTTAAAAATATTTAGAAAGAGTTTGCCCATTCTTTCTAAATATTTTTTATTACAAGTTTTACTACAGTTAAAGGTATTACTTTAATTAAACCTAAACATAATAGAATCACAATTATGAAGCGTATAAAAAAAGCAATTGCATTATATCTATTATTTAGCACAGTAAGTATCGTACTAAACTCTTGTAGCAGTAATAAACTTACCTATAACATACAAGATCAATCACAATGCGAAACAAAAGACGGTTATTGGTATAAAAATAAATGTTGGAAAGGTTTTGAAGATGAAGGTATACCAAATTCAAAAATAGATTCTACCGTTATAGCCCAAATGAAATTGATTGAACAATCCACTTTTGTAATGGACAATCAAACCTATCCCTTAGTAGCATTTATGCCAATTGAAGAAAAAGAAGGGATCTTACTTCTTACCGTTTATGGTACAAAAGATAATTACAACTCACTCATCTTTCCAACAGGAAAGAAAAATATTAAAAACGGAACATTTCAATCACCCGTAATTTATGTTAAAGGTGATGCCATGTCAGGTGAATTAGATGAAGAATCGGTGTTGAAAGGAACGGCAACAGTAAAAGTAATTGATTTAGATAAATTGAATTTTGAAATAAAAGGAAAAATAGCAACCCAAGATTCTATCTCCTCTAAAAACTTTAGGTTTATTACCAATGAAGCAATCTCTGGTGCAGGAAATAGCCATATAGAAATAAAAGGAAATGAAGCCTACTTATCGGGAGATTTAGGTACAATTACTTATGCACAAATAAAAGATTTAATTAAAGACCATCCTGAAGTTAAAACTATAGTAATGACTACTATTTCAGGCTCAGTTAATGATGCGGTAAATATGCATACAGGAAGATTATTACATGAAAACGGATTTACAACAAAGGTGTTATCTCGTAGTGATATTGCCTCTGGTGGTGTAGATTTGTTTTGTGCTGGTAAGGAAAGAATTGTAGAGAAAGGGGCTAAAATTGGCGTACACTCTTGGTGTTGTGTTAATGACTTAACTGCCATTGAAATACCAAAAGATCATCCAGCACATCAATATCAAGTAGAATATTTCACAAGAGCTTTAGGACCAAAAAACGGACC
>JAJRPL010000366.1 GCA_024280815.1 Bacteroidota bacterium | reverse complement strand
GGAAAAGCATATGTTTTATCAAGCTCTTCTTTTGTTGGTTTAATCCCTTTTGCATTTACAGGGTCAAAAATCATAAGTTTTCCTGTTTTCATATTGGCCATAAGATCAGGAAGGTCATAAGATTGTATTGCACCTGCCACAGTAAAAGGAATGTATTTTGGTTTATATAACCGAGTAGTTGCAATGTTTGAAAAACTTAGAAAAGGCTTTATTAGACATATATTTTTTATGTCTGAATTAAATGTTACAGCATGAAGTAATTCTACTCCTAAAGGCCCAGATGAAATTGCTGAAATACTAGAATAGTCTTTCAATTCTTTTTTCACAAAATGAACAAGCCTTAATATATCTTCAGTTCTTAAAGATACATGTGACCTTCCTGTTAAGATTGCAGAAAACCATTGATTGTAAGAAACACCATCAATATATGAATCGCCTTTAAGGTAACCAGGCCCCATACTTCCAATACCTGGTAAATCAAATAACAAAACAGAGTACCCCTTTTTAACCAGTTTTAATGCAATACTATCTTTTTTAATCGCATGATTTAGGCCTTCAGAATCTAGCATTAATACAATCTCTTTTTTAGAGGCTGTTTTTGGTTTTAATAATAAGGTTGGGAGAACATAATTATCACTTCCATGAATTAAGTACTTCTCTAGTATATAATCAGAATAAATATGTCTTCCTGAAAAAATAGATTCTCCATATCTTTTAGGATGTTCAAAACCTGATAATTTCTCTGCTTCAGATGGGATTTTTTTAAGATGTTCTAGAATATCAAGTCGTGAAGTCTTTAATATTTTAATTTGTTTTTCAGTAATTGCCTTGTTTAATGAAAATATAGACTGAGCTTCAAAAGAAGTGCTAATTTGTCCAGTTTTAGACACCTTTAATTCTTCTGGAGTTAATAGCTCAACCTCTATTTCTTTAGGGCTTCCAGGATTATTTAGTTGCTTTTGAAAAAACGCATACATAGCTTCTCTATTTTTTTTGGTAGAAGTGTGTATGTCATCATCTACAGTCATAGATAAATAGTCACCTGCATCAAGTGTCTGATACATTTTTTTTGCTTCCAAATAACTTTCTCTACCTCCTTCTATGCTAAAAAAGTCTCGTGTTGTACCAATTACCATTGTTGGTTTTGGTGCTCTAGCTTCAATAAAATCTGCATGATCTAGACCTTTATAAATCATCTGGTAAAGGTTTTGTTCTGAACATTGAGGGCCAACAGATTTTAAAAGTAACTTATAATTTGTAATGTAACATTCAGGTGCAGTTGCCAGAAGTCTATCATCTAATGCACCGAGGTAGGCTGTTATATTTCCTCCACCAGACCTACCCGTCATTCCAATTCTCTTCGGGTCTACTTCTTTTCTTGAGAGCATATAATCTATACCTCGCATAACATCCCAAATAAAATATTTTCCTATTGAGTAACCAGAAATCAAACATTGTGCACCTGCATATGAGTGCTCGTGGTCAGGTATAAAATTGGCTTCATTTTTAGTTGGATTCCAATATTCATATCGCTCTCCTTGACCCATAGGATCAATAGAAAAAACAACAAATCCTTTCTTTACAAGATTAATGATGATATTCTGGTATGCATCAACCCGAAAACCTTCAGGACTATGACCACAAGCATAAAAAATAGCTGGTGCATTTTTTTTAACACCATCTGGTATAAAAAGTGCACCTGTTACAAAATAATCAGGTATTGATTGGTAAATAATTTTTTCAACACGATAGCTATCTTTCTTTATTACCTCTGTAACTTTAGCATTTAATGGGGTTCTTTTAGGTAGGGGCCCAACAACCTCAGCTAATTTATCACGAACTATTTTTTTTCTTGCTAGATAATCTGATTTTGTCTTAAGTTTTTCAACCTCATTTTTTCTCAAATCTAATTGCTTAAATGCTACTGAACAATGATGTTTATACAAAGAATTTTCAATGTCAGAATAATATTGCCAAAATTTTAATAAATCTTGATCATCTTGGGCTTTTGCCGTTTTAAAAACAGTTATAAATATAAAACAGGTGAGAAAAAAATACTTCTTCATAATTGGAATGATTTCTGGCTTTGTTAATTAAATATTTATAAGCTTAAAACACTCAAAAGTATTAAAAAATAAACAAATAATTTAAGGTTTATTAGATAAAAAAGATATTTACCTTTCATAATTTTATAAAAAAACTTATATTTGATTTTCACACTTAATATCCCCCTCTAAAATAAACTTCTTTTAACAATAAATAATTATGAAGTTACCAAATACTTTAGTTTTAGTTTTAGCAATTTCAACGCTTTTACAATGCCAGCAAAAATCTAATAATAAGCAATCAAATATAGATAAACCTATTTTAAAAAGTGATACTATGAAAGTACTAAAATCAGCTTATGGAACTACTAAAAATGGAGAACAAATAAATTCTTTTCGTATCACAAACAATAACAATATTGAAATAAATATCATTGAGTATGGTGCAATTGTAGCTAGTATAAACTGTCCAGATAAAGATGGAATTATAGATGATATTGTTTTGGGTTACGATAACCTTGAAGCTTGGGAGAATGACCCATACTATTTTGGTGCTACTATTGGCAGAGTTGCAAATAGAACGGGCGGAGCAAGCTTTACATTAGAAGGAAAAACTTATGACTTAGTACCAAACACATTACCAGATTTTGGAAAAAATCATTTGCATGGTGGCACAAAACCATTCAATAAAGTAGCTTGGAAGGGGAGTGGATTTAAAAATGAAAATGAGGTAGGTGTTATCTTAGAATATTTAAGTAAAGATGGTGAAGAAGGATATCCTGGTAATCTTAAATGTGAAGTAATATATTCTTTAAATAATAAGAATGAATTAAAAATAAAATACAGAGCTACTACTGATAAAACTACAATTGTAAACATGACTCACCATAGTTATTTTAACCTTGAGGGAGCTGGAAATGGAACCGTTTTTGATCAAGAAATTCAAATAAATGCCAATCAATTTACTGCTGCAGATGATGACTTAATCCCAACAGGTAAAATTGAAGATGTAAGTGGCTTACCCATAGATTTTACTACACCACAAGCTATTGGATCAAGAATGGAACAAATGAGTCAAAAAAAATTCAAAGGTTACGACCTAAATTATGTTTTAAATCATTCAAAAAAAGATACTCTTGAATATGCTGGAAAAGCAATTGATTTAAAAAACGGTAGAGTTTTAGAAGTTTTTACGACACAACCATGTATGCATTTTTATACTGGTAATTTTCTTGAAGGAAAGGTTGGGAAAAATAAAAAAGAGTATATCCAATATGGAGCATTTTGTTTTGAACCTCAGGGCTACCCTGATGCAATAAACAAACCTCAATTTAATTCAATCGTTATTCGGCCAACAGAAAAGTATGAGCAAACAATTGTTTATAAATTTTCTACACAAAATTAAATAACACCAATTTAATTGTTTCTCAACGTAACCATCTATCTAAATTTTCTTGAACAAATTTATCATCATTTAATTCAGGATAAAGTTTATAAACTCTATCAATCTCTTCTTTTTGACCAGAGCTTAAAATTTCTTTTGGATTAATGGTATAGTTTGCCTCTAACAAGCCTTGTCGGATTAACACTTCATGAATACCAGCAATAGATCCTCTAAATAAATTTCTTGAATCAAAAAAGGCAGCATTAGCGTCGGTTATTTTAATTCCTAAGGCTAATAAATCAGGAAAATCTGATGAAGTAGCATTTTTAATTCTATCCATCAATTCTACGGCTCTCTTATTCCAAACTGCCCAATGCCCTAATAAACCTCCAACAATTCGTTTCTTAATTATTTTGTTTTCAACAGGAATTTCATATTCTGTCAACAAATCTGCTACAATATTATCATCATTTCCTGTATAAATAGCAATTTCGTTTGCTCTGCCAGATTCGGCTACACCGCGAATTACATCAATTGTATAATACCTATCAAATGGTGCCATTTTTATAGCGACTACATTTTCTATACGTGCAAACGCTCTCCAAAAACTAGCATCTAAGACACGCCCACCTACAGAAGGCTGCAAATAAAACCCAATAAGTGGAATCACTTCTGCAACAGCTTTACAATGCTTAATTAATTCTTCGTTTGTATTATTTTTTAAAGCGGCTAAACTCAACAACACCGCATGATATCCTAAATCAACTGCAATTCGAGCTTCATTTACTGCTTGTTTGGTAAACCCCAAAACACCTGCAATTCTAATTATTGTTTTATTATTTTTATTACAAAAAGAATCTAATTCTTCTTTCCCCAATTCTAAAACAGGCTTATATAACCCAACTTCACGAATTTCAAACTGACTTGTATGAACGCCAATGGCTAAACCTCCAGATCCTGCTTCGAGGTAATATCTTGACAAAGCTCTTTGTCTTCTTTCATCAAGTTTTAATGATTTTGTCAATGCAGTTGGGTTTGCAGGAATAACCAATCCACTATGCAGATATTGTTGTAATTCGTTTGATAATTTATTGCTCATTATGATTTTATTGGTATTATCTTTTAATATTTTCCATCTCTTACTTCAAAATGAGTTGCCTTTCCTAAAAGGCGATGGTCATTTTCAATCCAGTTAGCAGTCCATTTGATTACTTGATCTAAAGCTATTTTTGGTTTTCCAAGTAATTTATGTCCTTCAGATACATTTACTAATAAAGCAGAATCTGCTTCTACTCCTGTTAGTTTTACTTCTTTCCCCATAATTCTACCAAATTGCTTAGCTATAGTTGCTACTGAAATTACTTCTGCCCCACTAATATTAAGATGTTTTGCGGGTGAATTACAATATTCAATACTTCTTAAAATCATTTCATTGGCGTCGCCTTGCCAAATTACATTAGCATAACCCATGGTCAAATCAATTGTTTCTTGATTATGAACTTTTGTTGCTATATCAACCAAAACTCCATAACGCATTTCTACTGCATAGTTTAGTCGAATTAATACGACTGGTGTCTTGTTATTAATACTTCCAAATTCAAACAAACGTTCTCTACCTAAACAAGATTGTGAATATTCTCCCACTGGTCCTGGAGTATCTGATTCTTTTGACCCTCCTGAATCTATTTTCACTAATGGATAAACACAGCCAGTTGAAAAAGCAACAATTCTTGAATTTTTAAACTTTTCAACAACCAATCCTGGCAAAAACGAATTCATTGCCCAAGTAAAGGATTCATTACCTCCTGTACCAAACTTCATACCAGCTAAATAGATAACATTTTTTACTTCAGGAAGACTATTTATAAAATCAAAATTTAAAAGATTTCCTTTTATCGTTTCAATACCACTTTCCTCTAAAAAAGTACGCTGTTCAGGAGAACTAAATCTTGAAACACCTATAATTCTTTTTTTTACACCTGCTTCTTTACAGGCACGCTTTGCCATTCGAGCCATAGAAACTCCCATTTTACCCGCCACACCAAGTAAGATAAAATCTCCTTCTACTGTACTCATCATTTTTACCAATTCAGGTGTTGGTCTTGAAAGAGCTTCTTCTAATTCTACTTCACTAGTAAAGTATGTTGGATAATTTTTCATATGTTAATACTACTATTTTTTATAATAATTTCTTTATATATTTTAACAGATTCTTTTATTTTATCTACATAGCAATATTCATCGGTTTGATGAGCCATAGATGGTTCTCCTGGTCCGAGAATAATTGTAGGTGCATGACCTAGCCATGGTGTTAACACAGAAGCGTCAGTTAAAAATGAAGCTGCTTTTACAACCTGCTTTTTTGTATAATCAAATGCACAAACTTCAGACACTAATTCTATAAAAGGATGGGTTTCTGAAGTTGAAATGGCATTTAAAGATACAAGCGTTTCTATATTTACATCTTTACCTAGAGTTTCTTTAAGCATTTGCAAAGCCAGTTTATTATCTAATTTTGTAGTTGATCTTATATCTATTGTAAACTCAGTTTTATCTGGTACGGAGTTTAAATTAAGACCTCCATTAATTTTTCCTACATTAATTGTTGGATACCCTAATAAATCATCTTTTTCAACATCAAACTTTAAACCTTCAAGCTTTGTTACAGCTCTGGCAGCTTTATAAACGGCATTATCACCTAATTCAGGCATAGAAGAATGTGCTGTAATTCCTGTTGTTTTTGCGGTTACATACAAACCTCCTTTATGACCAATATAAGGTATATTTGAAGTAGGTTCTCCAACTATTATTGCACTGGCTTCACCTATATTATACCCACTATCAAAAAGATGTTTTGCTCCATTACAACCCATCTCTTCATCTGCAGTAAATATAAGTTTAACACCTCCTTTTGGGTCTTGGTTTTTAAAACACTCTATTGCAGCTACAACCATAGCAGCTATACCAGCTTTCATATCTGTTGATCCTCTACCATACAATTTTCCTTCAATTATTTTGGCAGATAAAGGGTTGGTTTTCCATTTTGCTGCACCTAACGGAACAACATCTAAATGCCCTGTTAAAACAATTGGTTTAACTCCCTCAAGCAATCCCTTTGTTGCAATTACATTTAATCTTTCTTTGGCATATTTGGGATAATCAACTAAAAAACCATGACTTGTAAGAATTTCTCCAATATATTTGGCAATTTCTTCTTCATTTCCAGGCGGATTGATTGTGTTAAATTGTATTAATTTTTGTGTTAAAGAAACAACATTCATGGTCTTTTGCTTATTAAGTAGACTAAAATAAAATTCTACTTCTATTTCAAATTTTATTTATCATTATCCATTTTAATTCTCACTTCCAACATGTTCCATTTGTAATATGTGGTATGACTATTGGCAGCATCAGAGAATACAAGCTGCATTGTTTTTCCATCTTCTGATATCCATTTTGGAGCTAATTGCGGAAGATAAAGTCGATTAATTTCTTCACCTACTTGCCAATTTTCTTTCCAATAAAATTGTTTCCAAGGCCCCCATGGTTTTTCAGCATATAAAAACATAAGACTGCCAGATTTTTCGTGAGTCTCAGTTGTACCTGGAGGCTGAGTTCCGCCAGTAACCATAATAAAAAGGCCTAGTTTTTTATTCCACACTACACTTGGTGACCATGAATAAAAACCCCATCCTTCTGGAAATTGATGCACCACGCCTCTTTTAGATATATCTCCCTTTATCCATTCAGCATCACCTTTCTCATTTATCCGAGTAAAGTATTCCCATTTATCTCGGTTAAGTATATCTTCTTTTTTTACTCTTGCCATATTTAAATTAGAAGCCTTTAGATTACCTTCAGGCGAATAAATATATACATAGCCATCTTTATTTTCTTGATAATCTTTTCCAAACTGAGCAACAGAAATAAAAGAAAAAGCATTATCTGGCTCATTAAAAAATAGCAATTGATTTCCTCCTTCATTTAATAACCATCGATTTCGATCGTGTGCGTCAGTACCATTCCAACGTTTCCAATTTTTTTCACCTTTTGGTCTCCAAATAACTTGTGTTCCGTCAAACCAACCCCAACCTTTTCTAGCCCCACAATGTGAAATGAATTGATATAGATTACCATCAACAGAAACAATTCCATAACCATACCAATTCCAATCACTCAATAGCTTTTTACTCAAACGAGGATACTCTATAACAGAATCTGGTGGCATAATTGGTCCATGAATTTCAGTCAAACCAGTACGAGAATAATCAGGATAATGTATCATTTTGGGATGAAAGCTTGCACTATCTGGCCCACCTGTTATTTTTAGTACTTGATGATTTTTAAAATCTTTCATACTACCATCCTTATTATACCAACCTCTTCCATCGCATAGAGCTGTATAAAGAGACCCATCCTCACCAATGGTCATACACCAATTATCTCCATTATCACCCAATCTCATAACTTTCGTATTAAATTCCACCCCGATAGGATGTGCAACAGAATACTTTTTTGACCCTTTACAACTTACTATTAACAGTGTAAAAAGTAATATAATAAACACATTTGTATATCTATAATTCATAATTGTATAACTTTAATTTTTCCTGAAAATTCTATTCAATTCCTAATTTTTTCTGAATTTCTTCTAATGAAATTCCTTTTGTTTCTACCATTTTAAAGATTACCCATAAAAGTTGTAATACCATACATACAGCATAAAAAGCAAATGTATAACCACCTGACATTTCTGCAATTAAAGGGAATGTCCACGATATAATTGCAGCAGCAATCCAATGTACAGCTGTACCTAATGACTGACCTCTTCCCCTTACTCTATTCGGGAATATTTCGCTTAAATAAACCCAAATAACCGCCCCTTGTCCAAAAGCGTGCGATGCTACAAAAAGGAAAACACTTAACAATACAACCATACTTCCTGTTTCACTAAAGTCATTTCCATATTTAAGAAAAGCCCATGCTATAGCACTCAAACTAATGATATAACCTATAGAACCAATAATCATTATTTTTTTACGTCCCATTTTATCTATTACCGCCATAGCTGCTATAGTAAAAATAAAAAAGACACCTCCTATACCCATACTATTGAGTAGTGCTGCACTTTTGCCAAATCCTGCCATATTAAATATATCGGGAGCATAATATAGCACTGCATTTATTCCTGATAATTGATTAAACAATGCTAATATGACCGCTAACATAATAGGAGTTCGGTATTTCTTTGTAAAAAATGGCTCTTTAAGTGAGTGGTGCTGTAAATCTAACGATTTTTGAATGCTTTCTACTTCTTGCTCTACGTTTCCTGAATCAGTTCCACATTTATCAAGAACAATTTTTGCTTCCTCTACAAAGTTATTGGCAATTAACCATCTAGGACTACGGGGTGTAATGAATAAGAAAATAAAGAATAATGCTGCTGGAATTGCTTCAACACCAAACATCCATCTCCATTCCATCGCTCCCAATTCTAAACTATTAATAATATAGTTTGAAAAATAGGCTAACAACATGCCTAACACAATATTTAACTGAGCAATAGCAACCATTCTTCCTCTAATTTTTGCTGGAGAAATTTCGGCAATATACATAGGTGAAACAACCGAAGCTCCACCAACACCAATACCACCTATCAACCTAAAAAAAAGAAAACTATGCCAGCCCCATGCTAAACTTGATCCTAATGCAGAAATAAAATATAAAACTGCAAGGATAAACAACACATGCCTTCTTCCATATTTATCACTTAATTTACCAATGGTTAGAGCTCCTATTATTGTTCCTATCAATGCACTAGCAACTGTAAAGCCGAGTTCAAATTTAGACAATTCAAATTCTGTTGAAAGCCATGAAGTTGTTCCTGAAATAACGGCTGTATCAAATCCGAATAATAAGCCACCAAGTGCTGCTACTATAGCTGCAAAAAGTAATGTTTTTTTCATTTTATATCTGAATTAAATTTTATTACAATACTATTAACCTCCAATATGCCCAGCTTTAATTGGTGTTCGAAATAGATCTTTACTTCTATAAAACCAATCTGTAGTATTATCGGCACTTCCAGCTGGCGGGATTAATAGTTTACGGTAACGTTCATCAACAGGTGGTTTAGAAATTACTAAATTTAATGGAACTGCTGAATTTTCATTAACTACAGCATATTCTTCATTATCTGGGTGAATATTACTCCAACAATGAGCACAAGGCTGAAAATCAGGACGAGCTACATACAGTTTTTCTCCTTGATTTAAAACTACGGGTACTAAGTTTTTCGTTTCTCCTTTAAGAAATTCAGGAATAACAAAATCACCAACCATCTTTTCTCCTCTATTGCGTGCTTGTTTTAAATATGTTCTGCTTTTATTTACTGAATGCTCAAAAGCTAATGGGTCAATAAATGTACATACCTTACTTTTATTATGATTACTCATCATGGTAAAATCTTCAAACTTAGCAAGTATCATATCAATATATCCTTTTTCATTCCATAAGCTCTCAAAAGTTCTTTTCGGATCAGAAATCATAACATAAGTCCATTCTTCATTCCATGTCTTATTTGGCGGAACAAAACCATTAATAACTGCTTTTGCATCAATAGTACCTGTAGGAATATCATTTTGCCCTGTGTAAATATTTGGATCAAATACAAAAACATTATTATGGGCATGTCTAGGAAGAAATGGTGTAACCAACCCCTTGTTACATACAGCATCATTTACTCCAATATAAATAGCTAAAATTGTTTCTTCAACTTGAGGAATTAAATGTGCAAGTTCAAGAACTTCTATTCCTTCTTGTTCACTTAAATATTGAGGATGTTTTTCTAATAAAAGAAATGAATTCTCTAAAAACGAAAGATAATCATCATTTGATAATGAACTTAATTCAGGTATAACCAAACTACTTTTAATATTTTTATTTTTCATCATATCGTTAAATTCAGAAATGTATTAAATTAAAGTTCTCCCTTTTTCATTTTCTTTACAGCAAAATCACATGCCCTTGCTGTTAGAGCCATAATTGTTAGAGAGGGGCTTTTATAAGATAAAGAAGGCATACAGGATCCGTCAGTTATAAATAAGTTTGTTATATCATGACATTGGTTGAAACTATTTAATACAGATGTTTTACTGTTTTTACCCATTCTTGCAGTACCTACCATATGAGATGAATTTCCTACTATAGGTATACTTTCGGTTACTTTTACATCTTTTAACCCCATAACTTCTAGCATTTCTTGAGCCTGCTCTTTCATGTCTTTTATCATCTTCAATTCGTTTTCTTTAAATTCAGCATCAATTTTTACAATTTGCAAACCCCATTTATTTTTTTTACCCTCAAGTAGCTCTATTTTATTATCATAATATGGTATAGATTCCCCAAAACCGTATATACGCATTACCCAATCACCAGGTTTAGTAAGTTTTTCTTTAAATTTTTTTCCAATTCCGATTTGGTTTGGATTAATTCCTACTCGTCTTGCTCCTCCCCAAAACCCATAACTTCTATAAAAATCTTTTTCCTGTTTTTTTATATTCCTAAAACTAGTTATCACCAAATCAGCGGGTCTAAATCCTTTATAATATTTATCATCAAATCCTTCCATTACCACTGTACCTACAACGGTTTTATGATTATCAATTAGATAATGTCCAAGCACACCGCTTGAATTCGCAAGTCCATTAGGAAATGTATCATTTTTAGAACGCATTAAAATACTGGTTGACAGTAAAGTTGAAGCACATAAAAAAATGACTCTGGCATAATATTCTGTAGTTTCGTTGGTGTTCGCATCAATAACTTTAACACCGGTAACTCTACTTTTAGTCTCGTCATAAATTAGTGTATCAACTATAGTATTATGAACCATTGTAAGTTTACCTGTCAGTTTAGCAGCAGGAAAAGTAGAACTATTACTTGAAAAATAGGCTCCAAAGGGACATCCTGTATGGCACATATCTCGAGACATGCACTCTGATCTTCCTTTAAACGTACCTGGCTTTATTTTTGTAAGATGTGCTACTCGGTTAGGAGCAAAAACTCTGTCTTTATAATGATCTTCTAGTCTCTTTTTCGCAGCTTTCTCTACTGCATTCATCTCAAAAGGCGGAAGATACTTTCCATCAGGATAATGGTCTAAATCTTCATTGGTACCACATACACCTATAAACTCTTCAATATAATCATACCATTTTTCAATATCTTTATATCTTATTGGCCAATCTATCCCATTACCATCATTCTTATTTCTTTCAAAATCATAGTCACTATAACGATACACTCCCTTACCCCAAATAAGACTTTTACCTCCAGTTTGAAATCCTCTAAACCACCTTGAAGGTTTACCTTTTACAGTTTCCATTGGATGTTCTTTATCATTGACATAAAACTGTTTACTTGAAGCATCAAAATTATATTTTAACCTTTGCATATATTGCTCTTCCTTCACTTCTTTCGAATCGTAATCTCGATACTTAAAATCCCACGGAGCATTATAGGTTGTTGAATAATCTTTAATGTGTTCTACTTCTTTTCCTCGTTCTATAACAAGTGTTTCAAATCCTTTTTCAGTAAACTCTTTTGCGGCCCAGCTCCCAGTCATCCCACCTCCTACAACTATTACTTCGTATTGTTTTTTTATATTCATAGTCGTAATTATTACATTTTATTACCTATAATTATTTTATCTTCTGGTTTTAAATCAATATCACCAATAAAAGGCCCTGGAATTGGAATGTAATTTAAGTTTTGTTTGACACCCTGTTCTGTAGAAAAATAAGATGTAATAGTTAGGTGTTTAAATGTATAATAAAAAGGAACCAATTCATCATAATCCTTTTGCATTATGTCTTTATCAATTTTTTCTAAGTAAATATGCTGTTCAGGTTCGCTAAGATTAGTAAAGCTTTCACCTGTTACAGATTTACAATTTTGATCAAACTCAGATAGACCATTTAAAAAAATTTGTTTTGTTCTCTCATCAAAAACATCATTTAAAAGTAAATCGATAAACTTATCTACATTAACATCTGAAGCACTTGGTGAATTAGTTCTAGGAATAATTGTATCGGCTATGGCTTTTACTAGACTGTCCTGATTATCATTAAAAACCAAAAGGTCTTTAGATTGTTTTACTTCGTGCTGACAACTTTGTAAAACGGTTAATACTGTTGGTGCTAAAAATACAGATTTTAGTATCCAAGAAATTTTAATTACTGCTTCTCTTCTTTCCATAAATTTATGATATAAAAAGGAATATTATTGATTTTGTTAGTATAAATAAATTTAAAAAACTATCAAAATCAGTAGATTAAGCCATGATTTTTGATGTATTACATTTCTTTAAAAAAAGATGCCTTATTCTTAAGAATAAGACATCAATAACTAATTCAATTAAAATTTATATTAATATCCTGGATTTTGCGGTTTTAAACTTGGACTAACGTCCAAAGCAAATTGTGGGATAGGAAATAGATAATGAAAATCAACAAAGTTATCATGAGGTTCTAGAGAATTTACTCCAAAAAACACCTGATTACCAATACGAAGACGTTGAATATCAAACCATCTTTTAGATTCGAATGCAAGTTCAATTCTTCTTTCATCAATAACTATTTCATGAAATTGATCTTGAGATAAACCAGAAGCTACATCAGCAGGAACAGCTCTAGCTGTTCCGTCTGCATTTCTAGCTCTTTCACGAATTTGATTAACATAACCTTCAATTTCTGCAGTTGGTCCTGTCATTTTATTACCTGCTTCAGCTGCAATTAAAATAACTTCAGCATATCTATAAATAGCATAGTTATTATCTGATTGACGACCACTAGATTGTGCCTCTCCAGGAAAACGTCTAAACTTAGCAATATGAGGTCTTTTCTCTAATGGAAAATCTTGATAACTAGTCATTACACCATCAATTGTAGCTTCTGTAAAAAAGGCAACATCTCTTCGGTAATCT
The DNA here is from genome assembly GCA_024280815.1 of Bacteroidota bacterium. Classification (GTDB taxonomy): domain Bacteria; phylum Bacteroidota; class Bacteroidia; order Flavobacteriales; family Flavobacteriaceae; genus Aureibaculum. Next base: position 4,947 of record JAJRPL010000366.1, on the reverse strand, counting down.
TGATCTTCAAAACTTTCAAACACTTCCATAGAAGGTACCATTACACCCCAGCCTTGCATATCTGTTCCTCGTATTCCAGTCATTGGTCCAAAAAGATCGTCACCATCAGTTGCTCTTACCAATCCTTTAAAATCAATAGAAAAAATAGTTTCTTCTAACCCATCCTGTTTAGTTGCATCAAAAAGATTCTGGTAATTTGTTTCTAAAGAATAACCTAAAGATTCAGCATTATCAATAACCCATTTTGCATTATTGTATGCTTCACTCCAATTTTCTAGTGTTAAATATACATCTGCCAACATAGTTGCTGCTGACCCTCTAGTTCCTCTTGAACGAGCATTAAGAGTCATAGGTGCAAATTCTTTAGCAAATTCTAAATCAGCAATGATATTTTCATAAACTTCAGAAGCTGGTGTTTTAGTTAAATCAACTAATGATAATGGATCAGATATAGCTTTATCTACATAAGGAATATCACCAAACATACGAACCAGAATAAAATAAGAAAAAGCACGTACAAATTTTGCTTCTCCAATCAATTCATTTCTCCTATCCTCATCTATATTCTCCAAACTTTCAGCACCAGCAATAGCTGTATTAGCAGCTCCAATTATTTCATAAGAAATTGGCCAAAACTTACTAATCATTCCGTTGGAAGCATCTAAAGTAAAATCATTTACTTGAACTCTTCGTGATGGCGTAGAAGGATTACCTATATCTACCATATCGCTACGAAGCATTATTGTTGTACTTAATTTTCTTCCCCAGTAAGAACCATTTGTCATTCTTCCATATGCACCAAAAATTATTGTTTCTACATCTTTTGGAGATTTTACAAAACCATCTGGAGATAAAGAACTTTTTGGATCTTCTTCTAAATCTGCACAGGAAAACATACTAAATAGTATTAATATAATTGTACCTAATTTGAATTTTTTCATCTTTTATATTTTAAAATGTTATATTTAATCCGATTGTAATTGTTTTTGAATTCGGATAACTTGCATAATCCATACCCTGTCTTAAATTACCTCCAGAGCCTCCAGTTGAGCAATAATTAACTTCTGGATCTATTCCTTTATAATCAGTAAAAGTCAATATGTTTTGTGCACTAATATATACTCTAGTTGTACCAATAACTGATTTAGGTATCGTATAACCTAAAGCAATATTTCTTAATCGAATATAACTTCCGTCAGATATCCATCTTGATGTAGAGTGATAACCACGTTCAGAATTTGCAGCAGGAATATTTGTATTTGTGTTGGTTGGTGTCCAACGGTTTAATGCATCAGTCGTTGAGTTTGCAATACCTCTTAACGTCATTGTTTCTTCTTGGGTGAAACTATAAATATCATTTCCTTGTGATCCTACAAAGAATATATTCAAGTCAAAGTTCTTAAAAGTAAAATCATTGTTAAAGCCCCAGAAAAAATCAGGGTTTGGATCTCCAATAATAGTTCTATCATCAGCATTAATTTCTCCATCTCCATTTAAGTCTTTCATCTTTTCAGATCCTCCACCAAACTGATCAAAGTTACCTGGCAATATTGTTTCACCATCTTGGTATACCCCATCATAAACATAGCCGAAGAAAACACCAACAGGCTCACCAACTCTTAATATATTTGTAGCATCTGTTCCAACCATATGTCCAGGAGCTACTCCGTAACGAATATCATTTCCTTCTGGTAATTCAAGTATTTCATTACGGTTAAAAGAAATATTAAATTCAGATTTCCAATTAAAATCGCCTTCAAAATTAACCGTAGAAAGTGTTAGATCTACCCCTTTATTTTGAACAGAACCAATATTATTAAGGAAACTAGAATACCCAGAATGTGCAGGTAAAGGTTGTAAGAAAATCAAATCATTTGTTTCTTTATTATAAAAATCAGCTACAATATTAATTCTATCTTTAAGAAAACCTACTTCAATACCAAAATCTGATTGTGTTGTGCTTTCCCATGTTAAATTATCATTTGCTACAGCAACTGGACGAACAGCATTAACAATATTTGAATTTTGGATGGAATGAACAAATCCTAATTTTGTTAAAGATTGATATGGGTCTAAAGATTGGTTTCCAGTAACTCCATAACTAGCTCTAAGCTTAAACTGACTTACCGCATCTGAATCACTCAAAAAAGACTCTTTTTTCAGATTCCATGCAATTGCTCCAGAAGGAAAGAAAGCCCATTTATTATTCTTAGCAAATCTAGATGATCCATCATATCTACCATTTAAAGTGATATTAAATTTATCAAAAAGTTTATAATTTATACGTCCATAATATGAAAGTAATGTAGACTCTACTAGGTTTGCTGAGGGAGCCTGAAATTCTGACGCTCCACTTAATCCCCAATACTCACCAGAATCAGTTAAAAATGATTGCCCATGTGCACCCCATCTTTCAGAACTATTTGTTTGAATTGAGTAACCACCCATAGCAGTTATATTATGATTAGTATCATCTGACACAAATCTATAAGTAAGATAATTTTCATTAAGTAATGTAGTAGATTTTCTTCCTAAAATTCTTCCATCTCCTCCAACAGATGATCCTTCTATTAAGCCACTACCTGTATATAATCCAATTCTTCTATTAGATATATTAGCTCCAAAATTCATTTGTAAAGATAAATTATTAACAACATCCCATTTACCAAAAAAATTAGCTTGTATTATATCGTTAAGAGAATCATCTACCAATTCGTTAGCAAGTGCAAATGGATTATCTCTCGGGTCTCCTAGGTTAGAGATTGTATAATTACCATCTTCATCATACACTGGTATTGTTGGGTCTGTTAAAGCTAAACCACTAATAGGGCCAGATGCAGTTCCTTCTTGTGACCTAACACCTTGTTTATCTGCTCTTTTAGCCATAAGATTAATTCCGAAATTAATTTTTTCCGACGCTTTTATATCTAAATTACTAACTAGCGAATAGCGTTTATAATTAGAATTAATCACAACACCTTTTTGATTGTAAGCTATACCAGAAACGTAATAAGTAATATTATCAGACCCTCCGCTTAAAGATAATTGGTAATTTTGTATCTGTCCTGTTCTAAAAATTTCATCTTGCCAATCTGTACCTTTTGCAGGAGCCACTAAAGCAGTACCGTAAATTTCATTTTGCAAATCAACAAAATCATTTGCACCTAATAAATCTAAACGATTTGTTGGGTTTTGAAAAGATGTAGATATATTTAAATCAATTTTCATACTTCCAGAACGACCTTTCTTCGTCGTAATAATTACAACTCCATTTGAACCTCTAGATCCATAAATAGCTGTTGAAGAAGCATCTTTTAACACTTCAATTGAAGCTATATTCTCAGGTGCTGGAACTGCTCCTCCTGGAAAACCATCAACTACATATAAAGGATCAGAGGAAGCATTTATTGAAGTACCACCTCGAATACGTATTTTCATATCGCCTCCCGGTTCGTTATTCACAGCTTGAACCACCACTCCAGATGACCTCCCTTGCAGTGATTGCACCACACCAGCAGATGGGAAAGCAGATAAATCTTCACTAGAAATGTGATTAATAGCACCTGTTACATCCTCTTTTCGTACCGAACCATAACCTACAACAACAACTTCATCTAGTTGATTTACATCTTGTTCAAGTGCAATGTTGATTGTTTCTTTCTCTCCAACAGCTATATCTTGCATAAGATAGCCTAATGATGTAACTTCTAAAATAGTACTGTTATCAGGCACCGTAAGTGTATACATCCCATCAAAATCTGTTGAAGTTCCAGTAGTACCCCCTTTAATAATGATGTTAACTCCAGGAAGAGGAGACCCGTCAGTTGCATCTGTGACTTTCCCAGAAACAGAATGTTCCTGAGCACTTACAGCTATTCCTATAAAAAAAAGGATTAGTAACAAAGCACTTTTGATTGATTTCTTTTTTTTTGTAATCATAATCTTTATATTGATTTAAGTTAATTGTATTAGCCTAAATTTTGCTCGATAATTAATATATTCACATCGATTATCAAACTACATTTCAGCAACTTATCGAAACAAAAATAGTATAATAATTTTAAAAATCAAGGAAAAAACGAATAAAAGTGTTCGAGCACATTTTTTTTACATTTACAATTTGCATTAATAAACTCAAAAAAATCATTTATTTATAGAGAAACCATCTACCTCAACCCAGTCTATTCTTGAACAAGCCTCAGACCCTCCTCCTTTCATTAAATCAGTCCAACCAATTTCCTCCACTTTACTTAAGTCTGGATTTTCTATCCATTTAATTTCTGAGATAGTATTTATATCAAAAGACATCCATTTAATATCAGAAATATTAAATTCTGTTATTCTCCAATCTTTAGATAACGAATCTGCAACATCACTGATTAACCATGTTCCATCAGACAATTTAAGAATAATATGTAATTGTCGAAAACCTGATTGTTTTGATCTCCACCTTACCTTTGCTTGATTTGAAAGATCAACAAATTTAGATTTATGCTTCAATGTTACCGCCCAATTATCTTTACATAACCCTGACCAAACATAATAAGGATCATCATAAGGCTCATCATGATGACTTTTCTTAATTACATCTGCCCCTTTTCCATAAAGTGATATTTCAAGATTTAAATTTGAAATATGTTCTTGCGTAATAGGTATTTCAGCAGGAGTTTCTTTAAAATCTTCTCGAAAAAAAATACCTGGCCTTTGTGCTTGACTATTTAATAAAAATGGAATAATAATTATAATAATAAATCTCATAAAAAATTGTTAAACTGTTTGTATTTTCAATTGTCTTTAGATAATTCTAAACTTTAAAAACCACCTTTTGAATTTTTATACTTTAAAATAACCAACTCAATTCGACGAAATTACAAAATATTTTTAGTTTTGAATGGAAAGAAAAAATTAACATCAGCCATACCTATATATTATTCACATATCTTTTTT
>JAJRPL010000365.1 GCA_024280815.1 Bacteroidota bacterium | reverse complement strand
GCCTCTTTTAGTAGGCGTTGTAATTTTTGCAGGGCTTCATCAGAAATATTTAATGAACTTGTTTTATTAACTTCAGTAAGAGTATCTATCAATTCTTTTGTTGTAGATTCTAATGCGGGTATTTTCAATTCTTTTTCTAAATAAGCTCGTACAATAGTCGTCAACTCAATATAATATTTTTTTATTTTATTTTGTTGCCATAGTTGTTTATTATCTAATTCTTTTAGTCGCTTTAAAGCTAAGTCATATGCTGGTAGTTTGGCTTCTATTTCTTCAAGAGTTTCTTTTTTTCTTAAGATAAAATAAAGAATAAGAGCCCCTAAAATAAAAATTGGAATTAACCACCACAAATAAGGTTTTACATCATCAAAAGTATAAGGTTCTTTATGAACAGCTTTTATAGGAAATAGTTGTTGTTTCAAAGTGTCAACAGCTACCGTTGCTACATCTACAACTATAGAATCTGTTAAATACTCCTGACTCCAAACATTTATTTTTTGTTGGGGTATCACATATCGTCCACTATCAAAACTAGTCAATATATATTTTCTAACCAATCTATTTTTTAAGGTGTCTATATTTAATGTTTCAACAATTTCTATTTTACCCGTTGCATCTAATTGTAATTCAGGAAAAATAACACCAGTATCTACATTATCAACTGATAATTGATATTTGATTTGTTCACCTATTCTTATTTTAGTGGTATCTACACTAACCGCTATTATAGGTTTTTCTTGAGCTGTAATAATAATGCTCATGAACATAAATAATCCAATAAAAAACACATCTATAAATCCTCTCTCCTGAAGATAAGAGAAAGAAATCCGTGTTTTTAATATGTTTACTTCTAAACTCAAATCAATTATCCTCTTTGTTTAAAATAACCCAACAGTTTTTTTACATAGCTTTCATCAATACGTGTATGTATAACTCCAGATCCACTTTTTCTAAAGGTGTTTTCAAAATAGGCTACCGTTTCTAAATACTGTGCTGCATAATTGGTTCTTACTTTTTTTGAACTGGTGTTTACCAACATGGTTTTACCAGTTTCAGCATCCAACACGGGTAGCATTCCTAAAGATGGTAATTCTTGTTCAAATCTATCATAAACTCGAATACCTGTTACATCATGTTTTCTACCTACAATTCTTAATGCATTTTCATAAGCATCATCCATAAAATCTGACAAAATAAAAACAATGGCTTTCTTTTTCATTACATTAGACAGATACCGTAATGCTTGGGTAATATCAGTCTTTTTACTTTTAGGCTGAAACTCTATCAATTCTCTAATAATACGCAATACGTGTTTTTTTCCTTTTTTGGGTGGGATAAACAATTCTATCTCATCAGAAAATAATAGCAAGCCAACTTTATCATTATTTTGAATGGCAGAAAAGGCCAAGGTGGCACTAATTTCTGTGATAGTTTCTTTTTTAAATTGTGTATCTGTACCAAAAGATTCTGATCCGCTGATATCAACCATTAATAACATGGTCAATTCACGCTCTTCCTCAAAAACTTTCACAAAAGGCTCATGGTAACGAGCTGTAACATTCCAATCAATAGCACGAATATCATCACCAAATTGATATTGTCGTACTTCTGAAAAAGTCATACCTCGTCCTTTAAAAGAACTGTGATATTCTCCTGAAAATATATGATCAGACAACCTACGTGTCTTGATCTCAATTTTACGAACTTTTTTAAGTATTTCTTTGGTATCCATTTTCCTCTCTCCCAAACCCTCTCTCCGAAAGAAAGAGGGCTATAGACTTTTGTTAAATTAAAATAATTTATGAATCTTCAATGTTTTTGATTTTTTACAAATACAATCCCTCCCTTTTGGGGAGGTGTAGGTGGGGATTTAAGGTACTTCTACTTCATTCACTATTTTGTTGATAATATCAACGGAAGTGACATTTTCAGCTTCGGCTTCATAGGTAATACCTACTCTATGTCGAAGTACATCATGTACTACAGCTCTAACATCTTCAGGTATAACATAACCTCTACGTTTGATAAATGCAAAACACTTTGCAGCCATGGCTAAGTTGATACTCCCTCTAGGTGATGCACCAAAACTAATTAAGGGTTTTAAATCTGGCAATCTATATTCTTCTGGTGAACGTGTAGCAAAAACAATATCTAAAATATATTTCTCTATTTTTTCATCCATATACACTTCTTTAACCGCTTCTCTAGCACTTAAAATATCCTTCATACTGACTACAGCATTTACTTTTTCGAAACTTCCTTTTAGATTGTTTCTCATAATTAGCTGTTCTTCTGCCAATTTAGGATAATCAATAACTGTTTTTAGCATAAAACGATCTACTTGAGCTTCTGGTAAGGTATAAGTACCTTCTTGTTCTATCGGATTTTGTGTTGCCATCACCAAAAAAGGTTCTGGTAATTTAAAAGTAGTATCACCTATAGTAACTTGATGCTCTTGCATGGCTTCTAATAAAGCCGATTGTACTTTTGCAGGAGCACGATTAATTTCATCTGCCAATACAAAATTAGCGAAAATAGGTCCTTTTTTTATGGTAAAATCATTCTCTTTCATGTTATAAATCATGGTACCTATAACATCTGCTGGTAGTAAGTCTGGTGTGAATTGAATTCTACTAAAAGATCCTTTTACCGCTTTAGAAAGTGTGTTAATAGCCAATGTTTTTGCTAAACCAGGCACACCTTCCAATAAAATATGTCCGTTACCTAACAAACCTATTAATAATCGTTCAATCATGTGTTTTTGACCCACAATAACTTTATTCATTTCTAAAGTTAACAAGTCTACAAAAGCACTTTCTTTTTGAATTTTTTCGTTGATGGCTCTAATATCAACCGTTGGGTTTTGTTCTTCCATTTTTTAATTAAAAATTTAGGCAATACTACATTAATATTTTAAGGATAGCAAACATACTATTTGCCCAAAGGTTTTGCTGTTAAAATTTGGTTAAAATGAAGTGAAGATATTCTTAAACTTATAGAGACTTAAAGTCATTACGAATTTATTGATTTTAAGCAACTTATGTTACGTAATTAACAATAAAAGTTTTATTTACTTTGTAATTCAATAAAAAAAAGTAATATTTGTACACTATAAACTAATTTAAATTCAATTTTATGAAAACAAAAATTTACTTATTTTTTACATTACTACTGTTATCTGCTACTGCATTTGCACAATCGTATACGGTTAGTGGTGTAGTAACTGACAATAACAAACAACCCTTACCAGGTGCTACGGTTGTAATTAAAGGCACCACTACAGGTACCACTACAGATTTTGATGGTAATTACACCTTATCTGTTGAAAAAGGAAACGTTTTAGTTTTTACCTCTGTAGGTTATGAGGCTACTTCTAAAACTATGGACGGTTCAACTTCTGTAAATGTTTCTATG
>JAJRPL010000364.1 GCA_024280815.1 Bacteroidota bacterium | reverse complement strand
GAAGGTGACTCAAAAGAAATTATATTTATTAAGGCTACTGGCGAAAATGTACATGGAGTCAATATTACATTCACACTTCCTACAGGAATTGAATATGTTATGGGTAGTGTAGTGATGGAAGTTAGTCCTAATAACGATTATAAGGTTACGTATGATGCTTCATCATCAATTACAAATCCGAAATTTTTAATCCGTAATACAAGTGGAGGAGGAACAGATAATAATTGGACCTTCTTAGATGAAATTAAATTATCTTTTAAAAGAAGAGCAACCTGTGATGCTGTACCTTTTAAAGAAGGTGGTGGTATATTTAAAGATAGACATAAGGTAGATTATTTTATAGGTAGTACCCCAAAATCAGCACAAGATTTTGACGACACTGTTTCTTCTTATGGATTATTATCAGCTTCATTAAGTGTTGTAGATATAGTTTCTATAGATGGTGAAATAAGCAATGTAGCAAATCCTATATACTACGAAAGAAATATTCAAGATGTACAAGGGGGGAATGGAGATATTACTTCTTTTCATCATGAAATAAAGGTAGGGTCAGGTATTTACAATTATGAATTTAAATTTAATGGAAATGTTATAACTCCTGTGAGTACAGACACAGATGCTACAACAGGGCAAAAAACATTAATTTTTGATATAGATTTAACACAAGCACCGTATAACGTAGCAACAGCTGGAGAGAATGGTAATGGACAATATGAAAATGGTGAAAGCTTTACATTTCAAGAGAAATTTGCAGTGTTAAGCTGTCAAAATTCTGAAATTATTCACAGTTCATATTGGAACTGTGAAAGAAGTAGTGAAAAATCTGGTTCTATTTTGTTAGGAACTGAAGTGCCAGGTTTATTGCTAACACAATTAGAAGGTTCTAATGATATTTTAGCTACAAATCATACCAGAGTAAAAATTGAAAATACAACAACAGTTGCTGGAGGTTATGCTACAGATGTATATATCAACATAGGTTTAGGACATAATGATTCAGATTTAACAACTTATAGTGTAAACCCTATGTGGGCGTATGATTGGGCTAATACAAAAGCATTGAGTAATGTACGCTTTACTAATGGGCCAGCTACATTAACAACATTTGACAATCCATCTACTTTATTTCCTACAAGAGGTTCTGGCACATCAGTTAGTATACCTCCTAACTTTTTGACGGCTGACCCTGATGGTCCAGGAGGTTTAGAAGATTTAGATGGTGATGGATTTTATGATGATATGGCTCCAGGAGCATCAACCATTATTGAGATGGATATTGATTATACCGCAAGAGATTTAGCATGTACTGGTCCTGGTAGACAAGATTATATCAGATGGGAGCATTTATATTTTGATGTAAATATAAAAGATCAATGTTATATGCCAAGAGATGTAAAACGATTAGATTTTGGCTATAAAAATTTAACGACCGATTATTACCACGAAACAAAAGTAGGAGGTGCTACAGACGTAACTGGTGGACAACCTTTTGAGATTACTTTTCAACCTGCTATGTATAGTAATATTGAGCTCAATGGACATGATGCCCTTTCAAATAATGCTGATAGTGAGTTTTCGGTAACGATTACTGTCCCTATAGGTGTAACTCTAGATCCTGCAAACCCAGTGGCTGGTTTGTCACAATCAGGAAATACAATTACATATTCAACTACAAACCTATACCGTTATCCATATATTTTATCAAATGTATTTTCTCAAGGGATTTTAAAGCTTCCTTTAAAGCTAGATTGTACTGCATATAATGCAGCAAATGCTTCAAGTGCATTTACAATAGATTACCTAACAAATTTAACTTTAAAAGATGCTAATGGTGTTGTTGGATTCGATCAAGATATACATTGTGGAACATCAGAACCTATACAATCTCATGGTTGTTCTGCAAATTGTGATGGTCCTGCAATAACAAAGTTTGATACCTTTAGAACAACAGCAGGTTATACTGATGAAACGATGACTTCATTAGTAGATTTAGCGACTATTCCAGAATTAGAAAAAGATAGATATTTAGTGGGTGATAATATGAGAATTGTTACTGAGGCAACCATAAATAATTTTACTTCAGATAAAATGTATATAGATGTTAAATATACTACTGATGGGTTAACGCTGGGAGCTGATGATATTCAGTTTGTTAATGGAACGATACATGTTTTTGATAAGTCTGCTAATAATACCACAACTGATGTTGCTTTAACAGGAACACCAACGATTACAAGTACAGGTAATGATCATGTTGCAACTTTTGATATAAGTTCTTTTAAAAGCTTATTTGATAATAATATGTTTGATAGTGATGATAAAATTTATGTTACTATCAATTATAAATTCAACACAAATATACCAGCAACGAATAGGAAATTTCATAAATTAACTAATTTTAAAGGAGAATACCATTCTGTTGATGCAGCTGATGCAAGAATCGCATGTGATATTTATGGATCTACAGCAGCTTATCTTAAAGTTACGCATAGTATTGGTAAATATGAAGAAGAATTTAAGAATTGTGAAGAAGGTGTAGTCAGAGCTTGGTCTACAGAAGGATCAGATGTTGAAGATATACATCCACATGAATATAGACCACCATTCGGATTGAATAAAATGATTGTTACACTACCTGATGGATTTAGATTTACAGGTAGAGCAGAAATAAATAACCGTCAAGGTGTGTTTACTGTAGCTAATGGTGATTTAACGGCAACTCAAGCAGGTAATATAGTTACCATAATACCAACAGCTAGTTTTATTAATGGAGATCAAACAAGTACCTATTTCCCTAGTACAAAAGTATGGATAAAGGGAACTTGTGGTGCTATAGAACAAGGTGATGTATCATTTGAAGGACAATACAATGAGTTTCATTACGGAGTAAATACTCCTGAAACTCCCATTACAACAACTAAAGAATTACATTATACCAAGCCAACATTTACCTTACAGTCTGGTAGTTCTTCTATAGTAAATGGAGATGCAAGTGAAGCTACATTTGATATTGTAGCGACCAATACATCACCTGGTGGTGGAGCTATTGATTTTAACTGGATAAAAGTAGGGTCAGCAGTAAATGTTAGCTCAGCACAAGATATGACAGACGCTAATAACCCTATAGATTTAGAGGTTAAAATAGTAGGAGGAATTGCTTATGTAGAAATTGGTGCCTTAGCCAATGGTACTTTTAAG
>JAJRPL010000363.1 GCA_024280815.1 Bacteroidota bacterium | reverse complement strand
AGCTTCAAACTTATTTAGGTAGCTTAGGTAATTTTTCAGCAAATTATAATTCAGATTATTTCTACAATTATAACAATGTCTTGGATGCCATTAAAGATGAAAACCAACTCATTTTAGATGCAAGGTCAGCAGAACGTTTTAACGGAACTATACCTGAACCAAGAAAAGGATTACGAAGTGGTCAACTACCCAATTCGAAGAGTTTACCCTATACGAAGCTTCAAGTTGAAGGAAGAATGAAATCTAAAGAAGAAATTTCAAAACTTTTTAAAAGTGTAGAAATAACCGATAAAAAACTAATTTTTTCTTGCGGTTCTGGTATTACTGCTTGTGTATTGGCATTGGGTGCTGAACTTTCTGGAATTAAAAATACAACAGTTTATGACGGTTCTTGGACAGAATGGGGAACTTTATATCGTAAATAATATAGTGTATTTAGTAAGATTTTAAGGGTTTCGTATATCGTTTAGTATATGCGTTGGCAAGACATACTCTTTTGCAATTTTGGCTTTTGAGCGTTGGCTGTAGCGATTGCAAATGTGTATGGCTTATGCGTTGGCTTTTCATTCTGTTATGCTGTTTTATATAAATATTTCTGAAACTCTATAAACATATCTCGTATTTCAAGTGCGTTTCCGCCCAACTTTTCAATTCCATCTTCTTGTGATTGAAATTTATTAGCGAGTAGTATTGGTAATTTCGATTGGTCTAATTCGCCAACTCCTGTTTCCACATATTTACTCAATACAAATTCTATAAATTCTTTTTGTCTTTCGTTTAATAATGCAAAAATGGTGGCTTTTGCTACTGCAACGCGTTCTTTTCGTGTGATGGGTTTTATCTCACTATTAAATACATATTCCAACACATCAAAAAGGTCGCTTTTCTCGGCATCAATTAGTTTTCTAAGTGTGTTTAATTCTTCTAAGCCAAAACCTGCTTCTTCTAATTTTTCAAGTAATGTTTTTCTTGTTAATGGATTAGACCATAATTCTCTTAATTCCGCTTCACTTTTAAAGAAATTTGGTAATTCACCAAACAAGTTATTTAAAAATTCTTCTGCTGATATTGGTTTTCCATCTGCACTCCAAAAAGAAGTTGAAATCATTTTCTGAATTTCTAATTCCTTTCCGTTTCGTAATTTTATTCTTACTTTCTTTTTGCAAATGCAAGGCAATTGTCCGCAAGTTTCACATTCGGTTGGTGCTTCTACTTCACAAACACAAGGACTTTCGTCACAAACTTTACATTTTTCAGGTTCTTTTATGCAAACGCAAGGACTTTGATGACATTTCTCACAAATCTCAGGTTCTACTGGCTCAACTGGTTCGCCATCCCATTCTGGGTCTGAAAAACGTTGGTAGGCATCTACAAAATCATAAATGGTGAAAAATTCTTTACCATCAAACATACGTGTGCCTCTACCTACAATTTGTTTAAATTCTATAATTTGATTTACAGGACGCATCAACACAATATTTCTAATGTTTCTTGCATCAACTCCTGTAGATAGCTTTTGTGAAGTAGTCAATATGGTTGGAATCAATCTGTCATTATTACAAAATTGGTCTAAAAATGTTTCACCAATTTTTCCGTCATTAGCCGTTACCCTAACACAGTAATCGATATCTTTCCCTTTTGATTTGTATTGATTTACTATATCTCTAACCATTGCTGCGTGGTCTTGTGTTGTACAAAAAATGATTGTTTTATCATCAATATGGGCATCATTCATAAAGGTATGCACACGATATCGCTCTCTTGCTGGAATGACTATTTTTCTATTAAAATCTTTTTCTTCATACAGTTTACCTTCTTTAATTTCTCCTTCTACTACGGTATCATCATTGGTATAAATATAATCGTCTAACGTAGTTTTAATTCTTTTGACTTTAAAAGGCGTTAAAAATCCATCATTAATTCCTTCTTTTAAAGAATAAATATAAACAGGGTTGCCAAAATATGCATAGGTATCTACATTGTCTTTTCGTTTTGGTGTGGCTGTTAACCCTAACTGAACAGCAGGCGAGAAATAGTCTAAAATTCCTCTCCAATTGCCTTCATCATTTGCTCCACCTCTGTGGCATTCGTCTATAATTATAAAATCAAAAAAATCTTTAGGATATTCTCCAAAACGATATAGTTGCTCTTGTGGTTCTGCTGCAATTTGGAAATCTATATTTTCTTCTTGTTCATCTTCAGATTGCTCTTTGGTCATAAACGATTGAAAAATAGTGAAAAAGATACTTCCGTTTGTGGGTACTTTTCCCGTTTTACGCATTTCTTTAGGACTGACACGCACTCTATGATCGGTTTTACCATCATCAAAAGGTGAAAATCCATTAGAAAAAGCTTGATTTACTAATATATTTCTATCTGCCAAAAATAATATTCTTGGTCTACGTTTATTGTAGTTATCCGTTTTTGCTGATAAATTCCATCTTGTGTAGAATAATTTCCAAGCAATTTGAAAAGCAATTGCCGTTTTTCCTGTTCCTGTGGCAAGGGTTAGCAAAATTCTGTCTTTGCCTTGTGCAACTGCTTCTAATGTGTTGCGAACTGCAATTTCTTGATAATATCTTGGTTGCCAAGTTCCTGATTTGTCTTCAAAAGGAATAGCCGAAAATTTATCTCGCCATTGTGCTGCTTGTTCGGTTACTGTACCTTGCGGATAGGTTTTATTCCATAATTCTTGAGGCGAAAGAAAGTTGTTGACCAAACTTTCTGCACCTGTTTTCATACAGATTTGGTAAATTTCTTTTCCGTTTGCCGAATAGGTAGTTTCTAAATTTAATTTTTGAGCATATAATTTGGCTTGTGCTACACCTTCACCAACTGCCAATTCATTACTTTTTGCCTCAACAATAGCCAACTTAATACCTTTGTAAACCAAAATATAATCGGCAATTAAAGGTTTGGCTCTTTTACCACCAACCTGTATGCGACCATCTGTTATCTTACAAACATTGCGTTCTCTCAATATTTTTGAATCCTCAACAATTCCCCAACCTGCTTGGGTAAGTTGTGGGTCTATAAGTTCAGATCTTGTTTCGCTTTCATTCATAATTTTTATTCTTTTTTTCCTGTAAAGGTAATTTGTGGGTTAGAATGGTATTGATTTCCTTTAAAAAAGCGTAGTAAAAAATCTAAATCATTTAACAAGAATTCACCTTCAGATGTTTTAAAATATGCTTGTTTATTTTTAAAGTTATCTACACAATACATTACCAATTCTGTTGATAATTCTTCAGACATAAAAAGTCTTAAAATATGCTCTTTTGTTTTGTCTTTATAAAAATATTTATTCTCTTTTGCAGGAAAAGCACTATTAACTTCAAAGGCTATTTCCATTCCACTTTTAGGATTAAAAAATACTAAGGCTGTTTCAAAATCTTCATTAAAATCTAGATCTTCAATAGTATCATTTTCTCCAAAAAAACCTTCTTTTCTGCTTCTGTCTTTCGCTTGTTCGATTTCTTTTTTAGATAGGTTTAAAGAATTGTTAAAAAAGGTAACATATTCTTTTGTAAAATAATTCACTTTATCTGCAGGTAAAAAAGCAATTTGTTTTCCGTTATTAAAGTCTAAAAAAGCATTGTATTGTAGTTGTAGCGTTTTTTCTACTTCATCATCTTTATGGTCTAAAAAATTAACCATCCTTCTACTTTCTATTGAGTTTTTTTCGTCTAATATTAAATCTGCATTAAAATCTTGTGTAAAGAAAATACCCGAAAACCACCATTCTTCTCTCCACAAGACAATGCCCATAAAAACAATAGTATCAATCTCTTTTAAAAAATGACCATTGTCAAAAGATTTTTTGGTTAGATTAAACTTTTTACTGGATGCAATATGTTCTAAAAAAACAGTGTCTTTATCTTGCCCTTTGTAAAAAAATATCCTTTAATTTTTGGTGACATATTTTTAAAGTCTTTGTAAAGCGAATGTTTATCTCCTATTATTTCTGCAACCCATTCGTTACCTTTTAGGCTCAATAATTTGGTATGTGCAGAAAGTAAAACGGCATCACGGTTGTCTCTGAGATAACTTAATAAATTTTTATCATTCTCAGTTCTTTCTATAATTTCTTCTTCTCTTTCTAAGAGAGTAGCATACGTATCTGTATGAAAAAAATATGATCTAAAAAGAACAGCATCCACCATTTCTCTACCTTTATAAAAATCTGTTTCATTTTTAGGTAAGGTGTAGTATTTTTTTAAGACTATATTTTCTGGTGCATATTCGTATTCATCTTCTAAAATGAGCATAATATCGTTTGCCATTTTATAAAATACCTCTTTGTTTGGATTTACAAATTGCTCATCTTGAATGGTGTTTAAAAAATACCATATCAAGAATTGTACATCTTGAATATTAATTTCATCTTCAAAATACTCGGTTGTATTATAAAATGGCAATTTTTTGCCGTATAAGTTTTGGTGTTTATTGGTAAATGCTGTAAAAATATTGGTTTCTGAAATAATATCTTCAAAATACGAAACCAAAAAGCAAGACATTAGGTCTATATCATTTTCATTTAAATAATACGCCAATACCTCACCATATTCTAAAAACAATACCTTTTTTACTTCGTTACAAATTTTTAGATAATAATTATCTGTAATACTGTGGCTGTCATAAGGTTTTAACTCAGTCCAATCTTTTATATATATTCTTTTCATTTTTAATTCTTATTCAATTAAAATCAAAACCCAATCAAGAACTTATTTTTTTAACTTCTTAATATCTTTTTCTAACTCTTTTAAACTTTGTTCTTTTTGATGTATTCGAACTTGTCGGAATTTCCAATTAATTCGAATTTGTGCTAATTATCCTTCATTATTTGTCTGTTATTTTTAATGAATCGTCATCCCAATTATGGGGATTATTTCTGATATAATTAGAAATTGTGTGATATGATTTTTCATTTCGTATTATATGTTCCCAATAATTACGTTGCCATAATTTACCATTAAACCGTTTCCAATTATTTGATTTGACGTTTTTTATATATTCGTTTGTTGTAATTGATTTAAACGCCCCAATTATTTCTCCTACCGTTTTACCCGTTGGGGAATCCGTTGGGGAATCCGTTGGGATATCCGTTGGGATATCCGTTGGGATATCCGTTGGGGCAATCCCTTGTGGTTGCCCTTCTCCAGGTTGCCCTTTTCCAGGTTGCCCTTTTCCAGGTTGCCCTTTTCCAGGTTGCCCTTTTTGTTTTATGGGATTTACCAATTTATTATTTATTGGGTCGACCACAAGGGTCGCCCCTACGATATTCAATATGGCGTGAAAATGGTTGGGCATTATTATATATTCATCTAATTCTATGTTTTTAAACCTTTTTGATATTGCTAACCATTGTTTTTCTATCATTTTTCCTGCGTTATTCAATGTCATAACCCCATTTTTTATGTTACCAAAAAAATGTTCTCTGTTCTGACAACAAATCGTTACAAAATACAATCCTTCCTGCGAATAATCATATCCTTTTAATCGGATTGATTTACGTTTATGAATTTTGGGGTTGTATTTCATTTTTTTATTTTTTTTCGTTGTGAATCCGTTGGGGCAATCCGTTGGGGCAATCCTTGTGGTTGCCCTTTTATTTGGTCGCCCTTTTATTTGGGTCGACCATAAAGGTCGCCCCTACGTTAACTCTCCACTAAACGCTTTTTGCAATATACTCTTTTTTAATTCTTCTAAATCGGCTATTTTTTGGCTGTAAATGTTTTCTAATTTTTTGGTTTGGGTTTGTAATGCGTTTAATTTTTTGACTATTTTTTGTTGTTCTTTTAGAGGTGGAAAAGGAAATAATTTATTTTTAAAAGTACCTAAATTAAGATTATCCTGTGCACTTCCTTTGCTTAATGATTGTAAATTTACTTTGAATGATTGTAATAAATATTCTACAAAATCAATATTAGCAAACTCTGGGTTAACAACAATACCTATAACACTGTCTGGAAAACAAGCATCAAAAGATAAAACACCTGTTTCAGCAATATTTGCTGCAATCGTTATGCAAATAGTTCCTTTTGGCCACAATTTACTTTGTGCTAAACCAATTTCATTATACGTTTGCGTGTATTTTGTAATAAAATGCTCAGAATTTCTAATGTCTCCTGTCTGAATAAAAGGATAATCACCACCATATAATTTTTTATCATTTCTTGGTCTATGTTTTGATTTTCCTCTTCCAAAAGTATTTGCTATTTGTTCTAAAGTTTTCTCTTTCCAACTTTTTTTTAATTGACCATTAACAACTGACAATTCATCATTAAGTACACTTTCAAAGAGTTGTTTAGCGTTTATTAGGTTTTGCTGTGCATTGGCTTTGGCTTGGTCTATGGCGGTAAAGGCTTTGTCTAATAGGGCTACTATTTGTTGTTGGGTTTTTAGGGGTAATAACGGAAAAGGTTCAGATTTATAATCTTTAAAATAAACGTGTGGTATTGTGCTACCCTGTCTATGTTTTTGAAAATCAATTCCATTTAAAAAATATTGTACAAAACCAATATCAAATCCTTCTTTTGGTATTAAATATTGCATTGTTGCTACAACAGATGATTTTGCAGGATGCTGTGAAACTCTACCAATTCCTGCACCATCTTTTATAATTGCCAAATATTCTTTTTCTTGTTGAAAAAATGAAATATGTTTATTTAATCCTTTTGCACTAAAAAGAGGATACTCTCCTTCATCATCTTTAACCTTATTTAAAGATATGTTTGAAGAGGCTTTATTTACAGCATCTTCTAATGTTCCGTATTCCCAACCCTTCTTTTTAATTGAAAGTTGAGGATTGACAGTTGAAAATTGTTTTTCATTTTCCATTTTCAACTTATAATTAAGCATTACTTTCTCTTTCTTCATATTAGTTTTTAATTAAAGATTGAATGGTTTTTAAAATAGTAACTGAGTTGCTATTTAACTTAGTAAAGGCAAACCATTTTTTGCCTAAATCTTTTAAACTTGCTCCAATATGGTAAATTTCTTTTTGGTCTATAATTAAAAATCTATCGCGTGCTTTGTTAAATTGTTTTACTTGTACGGTTGGGTATTGTGTATTGGCTTTTTTTACATCTAATAGTAGTTGTTTGCTTATGGTTTTTGTTAGTAAGATAGCGTTTACATTTTTTTGTTTTTTACACAAATGGGTTAGGGTAGTATCGTCTATATAATTATCAATCAATATAATTGATGTTTTGGCAGTTCGTACTATATCTGCTATTAGTGTATAGGCATCAAATACTTGGTTATCAAAAAACACACCTTGTGTTGGTGGTAAATTGGTATTTATTTGCAAATCAATATCATTTACTTTTTCTATTAGTTGAAAAACATTATCTTCTATACGGCTCATTCTATTATTTAAAGCGTATCCTTTTAATAGATAGTCTTTCAATATTTTATTTGCCCATATTCTAAACTGTGTACCTTGTTTAGATTTTACTCTGTAACCTACTGAAATAATTACATCAAGGTTGTAATGTTCAACTTGATATATTTTGCCGTCTGTTGCAGTTGTCGCAAATTTTGCGACAACTGAAAATGCCTGAAGTTCTTCTTTTAAAGCATTGTTGATATGCTTGCCAATAGTTTTAACGTCTCTACCCAATAGAGAGGAGATTTGTTGCCTGTTTAACCAAACGGTTTCATTTTCAATTCTCACCTCTATTTTGGAAGTAAGTTCTTCTGCTTGATATAGTATTATCTCGTTTTTCATTAATCTATTTATTAACAGCACCGTGTTGAGTGGTTAGTGCAAAAAATGCACACACCACTTCTTATTCTAATTCACCTTCTTTAAAAATATTATTAATATGCCTGCCAATAACTGTTCTATCTCTACCAAATAGCGTACTCATTTGCTCTTTGTTTAGCCAAACAGTTTCATTTTCTATTCTTACCTCAACTCGTTCGGCAAATGTTTCATTTTGATATAGTATTATTTCGTTTTTCATAGCAAATCTTTTATCGTTTCTAAAATTTTGCTACTTTCTTTATCCAAACTTGCCATTGCATCTAAAATCTCATTGGGTTGGCGTAGTGGTGCTTCTTCTGGTGTGTTTGGGTTTTTGGCAGATAGGTCAAAAGTTGTTTGGTCTTTCTCGACTCCGCTCGAAATGACATCTTTAATATTATTGTTGTCCGATAAAACCCAAAATTAGTTAAAACTCTTCTTCTAAGCCAATAAAAGGGATGAAAATTTTATTTTTTCAAAAGTAAGCCCCTTGTTTTCAGGTTGGATAAAAATCGATTTTTTGTTGAAAACTCT
>JAJRPL010000014.1 GCA_024280815.1 Bacteroidota bacterium | reverse complement strand
TTGATAAACAGACTTTACGTAGTGAATTAAAAGAGATAGAAAACAACCCTTTTAATGAAAAGGTTTTTGCTTCAAGTACCTCTGGATCTACGGGCGAGTCAATGAAGTTTATTCGTAATCTTGATTGGGATGGTGCTTCTCGTGCCGTTCAGATAAGAGGCTTTTCTTGGTATGGGATTAAACCATGGATGAAAAACTTATATTTTTGGGGTTTTAATGCCAATTGGAACAAACTCATTATGATTCGTTTTTTTGATTTTTTAGTTAATCGAAAACGTATTTTCTCTTATGATGATGAGACCATGAAAAAAACAGAAAAGTTTTTACACGGGGCAAATTATATAGAAGGTTACTCTTCTGCTATTTTTACCATGGCACAGTATCTTTCTAAGCAGGGAAAAAAGTTTGACAATATTAAGATGGTTAAAGGAACTTCTGAAAAGATTTATGATGCGTATCAAAAGCCTGTTGATGATGTTTTTGGTACACGTCTTATAAGTGAATATGGTTCTGCTGAAGCAGGAATTATTGCTTTTGAATGCCCAGAGGGGAAAATGCATATAGCTATGGAAAATGTAATTGTTGAAGAGCTTGATAATAAAATTTTAGTAACCAACCTGTTCTCTTTTTCACTTCCGATTATACGTTATGATTTGGGAGATTACATTGAGTTAGCAGAAGAAAAAACTTGTATTTGTGGACGTGAACATCAGGTTATTAATGAGGTTACAGGGAGAGTAGGAACGAATATACAAGGATATAAGAACAGTTATCCTGCCTTGTATTTATATTATGTATTTAAGAATATTTCACTTGGATATGGTATCAATGTAGGGTATCACTCCTGCCAAGATAAAGAAGGAAAACTTAATATTAATGTTGTGTATGATGGAGAAGAAGAGCAACTTCGAAGTTATATTAATGAAGAGGTAGATAAGTTATTTAAAAATGATATTGAGTGCCATATCGAGTTTATAGGTAAAATTAAGCATGCCAATAAAAAGACGCAGGCATTTGTGAGTTATATAGGAAAGGAAAAAGAGCAGTGTTAATTAGGGAAAAGAAAAGGGGATTAGGTGTTATTTAATTCGTATGAATTTATTTTTTATTTTTTACCAGTTACATTTTTTATCTATTTTTATCTTAATAGTAAAAAATTAAATGAGGCTGCAAAAGGATTTTTAATTCTAGCTTCTTTATTTTTTTACTCATGGTGGAATATTGTCTATTTACCCATAATCTTAGTTTCGATGCTGTTTAACTATAGTGTGGGCGTTTCATTATCTAAGGACAAAGAACATAAGATAGTTTCAAAAAAAATGTTATTAAGTTTTGGTGTAATTTCAAATGTTTTATTGCTTGGATATTTTAAGTATGCAGACTTTTTTATTGAAAACTTTAATTTTGTCTCAGGAAGCGAAATCAATCTTTTACATCTTGCCTTACCTTTAGCCATCTCATTTTTCACCTTTCAACAAATCGCCTACTTAGCAGATTCGTATCGTAGGGAGACGAAAGAGTATGATTTTTTAAACTACTCTTTATTTGTGACCTTCTTTCCTCAATTGATTGCTGGACCCATTGTTCATCATAAAGAGATGATGCCACAGTTCGCAGCAAAAGAGACGAAATCCATTAATTATAGAAATATTGTCTTGGGAATTTTTATTTTTTCTATGGGTCTATTTAAGAAGGTAGTTATTGCAGATAGTTTTTCAAAATGGGCTAATTATGGCTACAACCATGCAGAAAGTTTGAGTATTTTAGAGGGTTGGATAACAAGTTTTTCTTATAGTTTTCAACTCTACTTTGATTTCTCTGGTTATACCGATATGGCTATTGGCTTAGCCCTTTTATTTAATATTCGCATTCCTATAAATTTTAATTCACCTTATAAGGCAAAAAATATTCAAGATTTTTGGAGACGTTGGCACATTACCTTATCTCGATTTCTTCGTGATTATGTATATATCCCCTTAGGAGGGAACAAAAAAGGTAATACGAGCACCTATACTAACCTGTTTTTGACATTTTTAATTGGTGGAATTTGGCATGGTGCAGGATGGACCTTTGTACTTTGGGGTGCTTTACATGGTTTTGCTATTGTAGTTCACCGTATCTGGAGAGGTTTAGGTTGGCACTTGCCTAAATTATTGGCATGGTTTATTACCTTTAATTTTGTGAATATAACTTGGGTATTTTTTCGAGCTGAAAACTTTACACAGGCACTAAATGTTCTAAAAGCTATGTTTACAGGGGTTTTAACCTTACCTATACAACTTGAATCTCGTTTAAGTATGTTAAAAAGTTATGGGGTTGAATTTGGTTCAGTAATGGGTACAACTCGTGAGTTTGCCTTAGCAACAGTACTTATTTTAGTTTCTTTAGTCATAACACTGGCTTTGAAAAACTCAAATGAACGTGTTGAAAAGTTTGAACCAAAACTAGGAGTTCTTGTTTTTACAGTAATAATTTTTATGTATAGCATCTATAATATGCAAGATGTTTCAGAGTTCTTATATTTTAATTTTTAGGGGTAAGTATGTATAAAAAATGGTTGATTGGTTTTTTTAGTTTATCTCTTTTAGTCCTTGTACTGATGGAAATAAATTATAGGGTAAACAAAAAAAATTATTATAGGCATGCAGAAGATTATACGGTTAATAAATTATTACTGAAAGAAGTTAATCAAAGACGAAGAGCAGTTCTTATGGGTGATAGTGTGACACACTGGGCAATTGAAGGGATTCCTACAAATAAAGATGTGTATGATTTAAGTGCAACTTCATCCATGACTATTGTAGGTCAATATATGCTTTTATATCGTTATTTACAGCAAAACAAAGCTCCTAAAGATGTTTACTTTTTCTTTATACCCGAGGCAATGCTCGAAGACACAACAAATACCTACGGTGTGGTTGAAAGTATTTTTGATAAACCTGACGAAATTAAAACTATAAAAATGTTAAAACAAGGTGACTATAGTGAAGGGGGGAGTTATTTTTATGATCGTATTCGTATTTTAAAGTTTTGGAAACAGTACATTGCACATGGAAAACACTCTATTGATATAAAATCTGTTCAAAAAAGGTTATTAGAAAAGCAGGTATTAGAAATAGATAAAACTCAGAAGTATGAAAAAATCAAAATGAATGAGAAGATGAAATTTATTATTAAAGAACTTATTAAATTGACACAAAAGCATAAGATAAAACTTCATTTTGTTTTAGAACCTCTTAAAAGTAATAATTATCTTGCATATTTAGATTCTGACATTGCCTCTTTTTTAAATAATGAAGGTATAGAACTTACTGATTTTAGAAAAATATTTGTCTTTGATGATAAGAATTTTTATGATGG
>JAJRPL010000362.1 GCA_024280815.1 Bacteroidota bacterium | reverse complement strand
AAGTTGTTATTTGCTAGTAGAACATTACAAAATAACATCACCCCAATTAATGAGAGTAATTTTTTTATCATAGTTTCTTTTTTAATAAATAAATTCTCAGGGGGTAATTAGTAACGTAAACTTTTACTTGTTATTATATATTAAGTAAAGAAATTATAAGTAAATTATAATTTGGTATCCTTTTTGTAATAATTTAACAAAAAAAATCACTTAATTATTAGTATTATTGCCCTATGCAAAAATTGAGACCTATATTTCTAATTTTATTCTTTTCTATAAGTAGTATTTATGCTCAAAAAAACGATAAAATTTCTTTAGATTCAATCAAAGTATTAAAAGGTACTATCGTTGATGTTAGAGATAAAAAGCCTTTACCAAGTGCTCATATTTTTAATTTAAATACTGCTGAAGGTGCGATAACCAATCACAAAGGTAATTTTGAAATTCCGTCTAAAGCGAATGACACATTACTTATATCATACATAGGTTATAAATCTATCAAATTAAAAATAACGAATGATTTATTAAAAGGTAATGAGCTTGAAATAGCGATACATCAAAAGACAATAAACATTAATGAGGTAACTGTAAAAGCTCATAATTTAATAGGAGTTTTAGAAATTGATGCTAAAAATGTACCTATGGATAAATATTCTAGAATCCATATTGAAGGCCTTCCTCAAACCTATGAAATTGGTAGGCCAAAAGATAAAAATTACAATTCTGTTGGAGCTGCTTTATTTAACCCTTTAGATTTTTGGTATAAAAAGTTTGGAAAAAAACCTAAAGAGATAAAAAAATTAAAAAAACTAAAAGAGAAGGATCACTTACGTGATATGATGGAAGAAAAATTCAATAGAGAGATTCTAATGGATTATATGGATATGAGTAAAAAAGAACTCGATGATCTTTTAAAGGATTGTAATTACTCAAATAATTTTGTTAGAAAGGCAAGTGATTTACAAATCATAGAAGCTGTACTTGAATGCTACGAAAACTATAAAGCTATTAAGAAAGGGAAGGTTTCTAAAGATAAGATTCATATCAATACTAAGAATAAGAAATAAAAAAAATTCAAAAGAGAAAGAGTTTTTTCATTTTTTGAACTTTTTAAGTTTGGTAAAAACAAAACCCTGACACTAAGTGTCAGGGTTTTGTTTTTACCAATCCTTTGGATAGGTCATAGCCGTATTATTTGTTGATTTTTGAGGAAGATTAATTATTCCCTAAAATCAATGGCATACCATCTTTACCACCTACAATCACTACTTTGGTATTTGGTGATTTAGACAGCTCTAACGTAGCTTCAATACCTTTATCTTTCAATATTTTATCAGTAAGTGAAGCACTTAAAATTGTATTAGCATCTGCTTTACCTTTAGCTTCAATACGCTGTTTTTCAGCTTCTTTTTTTGCTTTTTGAAGTCTAAATTCATACTCTAAAAATTCTTGCTCTTGCCCTAACTTTCTTTCAATTGCATCTTTAATAGTGTTCGGTAAGGTAACATCTCTAACCAAGACATTGTTCAATTGCACAAATTCACCTGCTAAAATTTTTCTTGTTTCTTCAAAAATTTCTTTTTGAATAATTGCTCGTTTTGATGAATAAATTTGTTCTGGAGTATAACGTCCAACAACTTCACGAGTTGCAGATCTTAAAGCTGGTCTAACCACTCTTTCTAAATAGTTAGTTCCTTTGGTTTGGTGTAGCATACCCAGTTTTTCAATATTTGGATGATACCAAGCTGTTGCATCTAATTGAATATCTAGTCCGTTAGAAGATAAAACCTTCATTTGATCAAAAAATTCTTGTTGACGTATTTCATAAACTTCTACATCATTCCATGGAGCTACTATATGAAAGCCTTCGCCTAATGCAGGTTGATCTGTTACCACACCTCCATCAAACCGTTTCCATAATACGCCAGCTTCACCGGCATCAATAGTTACAAAAGATTTTGAAAATAATATAATAGCAATGATTGCTAAAAAAATAAATGGCATTGCTACTTTCGGAAAATTAAGTTGATTGTTACTCATTTTGTTTTGTTTTTATGTTTATTCAAATTTACAATTAATTTATATTTTACCAACATACTTTCTAACAAACCATTCTACACTAAATAGAAGTATAACAAAAGGTAATAACCATCTCCAATCAATTAAAGAAATTAGTTGTTCTTTACTTTTTTGAATGGTGTGGTATTTTTTATTTTCAAGTAATTGATTAATCAATGATTCTGTACTGTTAATGGAATGAAACGAGCCTTTAGAATGGTTTGCCAAACTTTTTAAATCTTTTATGTTAGCTGTAGTTAATTGTTGTTCAATATCATATGATAAAACTGTAAAATTACCATGTTTACTATTCTTTTTGTTACTTGTAGTTACTGTAAAATCATAATTACCCGCTTTTAAACCATTCAGTACAACTTCATAATGTTTATTTTTTAATGTAAACGGCATTTTCTTATGTTCTTTTGAATTTTTATTAGTTATGGATAAAGTTAAATCAGCGTTTTTATCAAAAACATAGGTAGCATCAAAAAACTGAGCTTTAATGATTACATCTTTATTTGCGTACATAAAAGGTTGATAATCTATTTCTAAGCGATTGTATTTCTTTGAGGATGATAAGTATTGAATCAGTTTGTTAAAAAAAGTATCAAAATCTTCAAAAGAATTAGTATTTACATGACTTTGCATTCTCCATTTCCAGCTATTCTCTCCAAAAAGTACTGCTCCTCTCCTATCATTGATTGAAAAAGTAGCTAAAAGTGGATTTTTAGTTGTGAAATTTGAAATATTTTGAAAGAGAATGGTTTTAGCTGGAACAGAGAAACTAACATCTCCAAAATAATCTTCTATCGGGGTAAAATTAGAAAAGTCTATATCATCAATAATAAACTCATCAAAATTCGTATTAAAACTAGGCGTGTAAACTTCTGTTTTATCAATATGATTTTTAGAAAAATACGATTGAGCTTTGTTTAAAAAATTCCAATCAGTTATTGTGCCCGTAATAATGAATGTGTTTATTTTACTGGTTTCTAAATTTTTAATTATTTTTTTAAATTTTCCAGTTGGTTGGTATAGTATAATTAACTGATAATCTTTGTATTGAATTGTTTTATTTAAATTATTTTCTACATATATTTTAAGTTGTTTATTTGATGATACAGCTCTTTTTATCATACCTATGTCTGGGTGGTTTACAGCACTAACAATCAAAATTTTAGCTTGTTCATCTACCACTTTAAGACTAAAATTTTGTTGGTTGTTTACTGTATTTTT
>JAJRPL010000361.1 GCA_024280815.1 Bacteroidota bacterium | reverse complement strand
CCTCCATCGGCTACAATACTATCATAATAACCTAAAATATGTTTGCCTTTTACATTATCCCTGTTACCTTTTTTCCAGTCTTTATCAAATAGAGCTTCAGTATAGGTCATTTTTATCTGACTATCTTTTCCTTTTGAATAATGTAACACAGGATGCCCAATGGTATGATGGTTTTGGTCGATTAAAATACTTACTTTTTGGTTAGAAGGTATGGTTAAACCACCAGTTCCTCTTATAAAATTATCGTTAACTTCAATGCCTTCACTTCGTGCAATTTTACCAAAACGTTGTTTGGTTTCTTCCATGAAAGGGATAACTCTAGGTACTAAATACCAGGTGCTTCCATATAGAAATTTTCTACCTACCGCAAATTCAACAGTCCCTAATTTTGGAGCTAGCCATTTAGAATCGTCAAACTTCACAGTTTTCCACCCCCAAGGATGATTCTTAGCAATTATTTTTTCTCCAGGCCCGGCAGCATAATAACCACGTAAGGAGTCGCTCACAAATGGAATTACTTGAAAAGCTTCATCGTTAATTACTTTCCACTTTGATGCTTTTTTTGTGTTAATGTTTACAGGGTTATTTTCATCTCCTTGTAAGATAAATGCAGTTTGAAAAGTCATGGTAGATGCTTTTCTGTACTCCCCAAAATTGACCACCTCAACAGCCAATACATTATCACCTTTTTGTAATTGATTGGCAATATTTAGGGTTTCATATCTGTAATGATTGATGTCACCAATTGAGGGACCAGACACGCGATATTCGCCATTAATATATAAACGATAGCGATTATCTGCAGAAATATAAATGATAAACTTTTCAGGTACTGAATCTAAGGTAAATGTTCGCCTAAACAAAAATTTTCTAGCATCTAAGGTTGATTCTGTAGGATGTGTTATCCATTGTGAAGTCCAAGCATGTTTTAGTTTGGTAAACTCTTTACCTTCGTGGTTAATTTTTACGGTCGATTCTTGGGCTATTATTTGCACAAAAAAAAGTAAGCTAAGTATAATTACTAAATTAGTCTTTAATTTATTCATGTTAGTTTTTGTTAGTTTTTTCTTTTGTATTCTTTCCCCAAGCAATTACTTTAACACCATTAGAGTACTGTATTTTATCAGGTGTATTATTTATTAATTTAGTAAACCTAGGGTAGTTTACAGATAGTTTTTTAATATCAATGTCATTAATGGGCCATTCTAAATGATGAATTTCAAATTTATTGATTGCTTTTTCAGTATCTTGAAAAAGAGCATATCTTTCTGTCAGCCATTTATCTAATTCATTTTTCTCTTTTATTTCATTACCAATAGTAAATTCTATGTTTAATTGGTCTATAAATTCAGCGTTACTAGATTTATAATTATTTGTTGTTCTACTAATTTTTGAATAGCGGTAAGGAAGTTCTGATATTCCTTTTGCAATTTTACAAGACAAACTGGTGCCTCCCTCAATACTAAGAAAATAAACTCCAGTTTTATGATTTGACTTTACATAGGTTCTAATATTAATTTCATCAAAATTTGAAATTGGTGAAAAAGAAGGAAGGTATTTGGGCCTAATTTTTTCCATAGTAAAAGCCACAATAGAAACCCAAGGCTTTCCATCATAAAAATCTATTTCTAGTTCTTTTGGTACATGTTTTTCTAATTCTGATAATTCTACTTGCCAATGAAGAAATATAGCATTGTTCCATTCTTGATAAAATTTCCAACTATCAGTTGGTGTTTTCCAAGGTCTATGGTTTGTTGTATTTAATATTTCTTTGATGGTCATTTTAATGATTTATAAGGCTTTTTTTAATTGTTGATTTATTTTAAATCAACGCCCTCTTCAGAGGAGAATATAATAATTCTACATCTTAGCTATTTACTCAAACCTAACAGGTTTTTAAAACCTGTTAGGTCTTTTTTATTATATTAGAAAATCTATATTATTCCAATCCTTTTGGTTTATATGTTGTCACTTTAAAATTATCAAAATAGATAAAAGAATTGTTTTTAGGAGCCCAATCTTTCGTGTTTCCACCATGAAATGTAGAAAAGTAAAATGAATCAATATCACCTAAAGGAGCTAAACGATATCTTACTTTTGAATTGTCTACAACCTTCTCGCCATCAACCCAAACCTCCATAACACCATTAAACTTTTTACCCGTATTCATTTTTAAATGCTGGGTAATTCTGTGCCATTTACCTGTAGAAAAAACTTTATTGGTATGTATTACATCACCCCATTTGCCTTTCATATCCATATGGTAAAAATAAACAATAATTTTATTGCCTTCAGACCACATAAAACGTGCACTCCAACCTTCTCCTTTCGTAGGATGTGTACCACCAGTATATTTTTCTCCTCCACTAGTTAGGCCTGGTAGTTTTCCTCCTTTAACAAAATCGAATCCGTCAGCAAACTTCACGTAATAATCTAAATAATAATCTTCTGATTGTGGTAATGGTTTGTCAAATTGTATACCGCCTTGTTTTGGACCTACAGTGCCTTTAGGGAATTTTACTTTTAAAATTTTACCGTGCTCTGTATCTTCTTCTATAGATGCTCTATTGTCAAGTAATTTCCATCTTACCTCCTTAACATCTTTAAGTAAAGCATCATCAGAATAATTACCAACAGTATTGTTTTCAAAATTTAATTGAAAAACGGGTGTTTCTGCAACTGAATGACCAGGTGTAACTTTTTTTGAACAGCTTGAAATAATAATAAGAAGTACTATTAAGCTGTTAAGGATAATATTTTTCATAAGGGATAAAAATTTAATCAAGTCATAAAAATAGATTATAATAAATAATAATGTATACTGCCTTGTCCTGTATGTTTTTTGTTACAAAGAACCTCTATCGATAAAATCAAAAGGATTTTTTATTTCTCCTTTCTTTTTTTCTAGAATCATTTTTGCAGCTGTTTTACCCATCATATTAAAACCTGTAGAAATAACAGTGATGTCTAGTAGTTCTTTTAAAGGAGTTTCATTATAAGAAATAATACCGATATCTTTTCCTAATGTAAAATTTCGATCACGAGCATGATGCACCAAGTTAACTAAATCAGACTCCTCAATAGTAATAAACAAATCGCCTTTTTTTATAATAGTATCTTCATAGATTCCGTTTAAAATTTCAAAATCAAGAACATACTCAACGCAAAACTTTCTAAACCCATGTAAGGTTTTTTTAGGATAAGGGTGAACAACGTTTTCTGGATAGATGAAAATCAGTTTTTTATAGGCTAAAATTTTATCAATCCCTTTTTTTAAGGCATGATAGATGTCATTTTCAAAATCTTGATAAATTTGAATAATACCTTCGCCTAAATCTACTTTATTATCTAAGATTAAAAGCTTTTCTTTAGGGATTTTTTTTATGGCTTTAATCACTTCATTTGTTGAACTTATATGTTTTTTTGAGTCTTCAGAACTAAAATGGGGCATAATAATATAGTAGTCATAAGCTCCGATATTTTTATCTAATAAATTTAAAAAAACAGATTCATTACAATGGTAAATATGCAAATCTGTATGAACATCTTCTTTTATGTTTTTTACAAAAGAGTTGTATATTCTCATCTTGTAATTACTTAATTTATTAATAAGAAATAATACATTTATTTTTGATAGAAGTTTTGTCCTTGTAATATAATAACCTTTTCCTCTTATTGGAGAAATCACTTTTTTTTCTTTTAAAATAGTATATGCTTTTTCGACAGTGTCTCTAGAGAGGACAAACTCTTCACTAAGTCTATTAATTGAAGGTATTTTTTGTCCCATATTTAAATTACCGATAGAAATGTTATGAATAATAGAATCTACAATCTGTTTGTATTTAGGAACTCTAGAGTTTTTATCAACTTTTATGGTGTCGAAAATGTCTATCATTAAGTTTTTGATTAAATGATTGTAATGTCTACAAATTTATATAAATAAATTTGAATTGAATTCGTATTTAGATAATTCACTATTTTCAGTAAAAAAAGTGTTAAACAGACAGTACAGGATAGAAATAGTAATAGATTAAATTACTTTTCGCATTTAAAACAAAAATAACCAATTAAAATCATAAAAATTTATAATGAAAAAATTTAAGTACGTAGATTACCTGTGGGATGATAAAAAAGCTAAAGCATTAGGAGATGACCAAGTAGCATTATTCTTATACCGATCAAATTTATTAGGAGCAGACCTGAGAATAACCAATTTTGGCGGAGGAAATACTAGTTGTAGAACGATGGAGAAAGATCCGTTAACGGGAGAAGAAGTAGAGGTGATGTGGGTAAAAGGATCTGGAGGTGATATAGGTACGCTTACACGATCAGGAATTGCGGGTCTCTATGTTAAAAGACTACGTGATTTAAAAACGATATATAAAGGATTGCATGATGAAGATCGTATGGTGGCGTTGTACAATCATTGTATTTATGATTTAGACAGTAAAGCACCTTCTATTGATACGGCTTTACATGGTTTATTACCTTTTAAACATATTGATCATTTACATCCTGATGCGTTGATTGCCGTTGCAGCAGCAAAGGATAGTGAAAAAGTTACCAAAGAAATTTGGGGCGATAAAAGGGGCTGGGTGCCATGGCAGAGACCAGGTTTTGACTTAGGTATGCAATTGGAAGAGTGTTTGAATAACAATCCTGATATCAAAGGAATCGTTTTAGGAAGCCACGGTATATTTAATTGGGGTGATACTTCTTATGAATGCTATATGAGTAGTCTTGAAATAATTGAAGAAGCATCTGCTTATATTGAAAAAAAGACCAAAGAAAAAGGAAGTGTTTTTGGTGGACAAAAAATAAAAAGTTTACCGAAAACAGAACGATTAGATAAAGCTGCTGAATTAATGCCATTACTTAGAGGATTATGTTCTTCTGAAAATAGAATGTTAGGTCATTTTTCTGATAATGACGTAATTATGGAATTCATCAATAGCAATGATTTAGAAAGATTAGCACCGATGGGAACTTCTTGTCCTGATCACTTTTTAAGAACGAAGATTATGCCTTTGGTATTGACTTTAGATCCTAATGAAGATGTAAGTGACTCAAAAGCTATTTTAAAGAAATTAGAACCTAACTTTAAAACGTATAGAAAAGATTATACAGCGTATTATGATTCTTGTAAAAAGGATAATAGTCCTGCAATTAGAGACCCTAATCCTGTTATTATCATTTATCCTGGCGTTGGGATGTTTAGTTTTGCAAAAAATAAACAAACCGCAAGAGTTGCCAATGAATTTTATGTAAATGCAATCAATGTGATGCGTGGAGCTGAAGCACTTACTTCTTACACATCCTTACCAAGGCAGGAAGCTTTTGATATTGAGTATTGGTTGCTAGAAGAAGCAAAATTAAAACGTCAGCCAAAAGAACAACCTTTGTCACGTAAAGTTGCTTTAGTTTCTGGTGGCGGTGGTGGTATCGGTAAAGCAATTGCTGATAAATTGGCAGCCGAAGGAGCAAATATTGTGCTTACTGATATTGTTGAAGAAAGATTGATAGAAGCTGTAGCAACATTCGGAAAAGATGTAGCGACGTATGCAGTGTGTGATGTAACCAGTGAAGATTCTGTAAAAGCAGCATATAAAAAAGCTTGTTTAGAATTTGGTGGCGTTGATATTGTTGTACATAGTGCAGGTTTGTCAATATCTAAACCTTTAGGTGCACATGAAGAGAAAGATTGGAATATCTTACAAGATGTTTTGGTAAAAGGGCAATTTTTATTGGCTAAACATGGTGCTGCTATCATGCAAGACCAAGATATGGGAGGTAATATTATTAGTATTGCAAGTAAAAACGGATTGTTTGCTGGGCCAAATAATGTAGGGTACGGTACAGCCAAAGCAGCTCAACAGCATATGGCTCGTTTACTAGCTGCTGAATTAGGAGAAAGTAGTATTCGTGTAAATATAATAAACCCAGACGGTGTAATTGTAGGAAGTAAAATTTGGGAAGGTGCATGGGCTGAAGGTAGAGCAAAAACCTATGGAATAACGGTAGAAGAGCTACCTG
>JAJRPL010000360.1 GCA_024280815.1 Bacteroidota bacterium | reverse complement strand
TACGGGTAAATCACTTCGATATAAATACAATATTAACATCCCCATAGCTGGAAAAACTGGAACATCACAAGGTTATGCCGATGCTTGGTTTGCTGCTTATACACCAAAATTAGTTCTGGTAACAAGAGTTGGTGCTTCTTCTCCTAAAATTAAATTCAACTCTGGTAAAAATGGATCTGGAAGTAGATTAGCATTACCACTCATAGGTAAAACACTGAAACCTATTCAAAAAAATACAGTGCTCCTTTTTTAAAAATACCAGAACAATATGGTGATGCTTTAAATTGCGAAGATTATTTAGAGGATTCAAGTTTAGAATTATTTTTTGAAAATCTTTTTAAACAAACTCATACTTTTGACAGAATGCAACGAAAATCAGAACGTAAAGCAAGAAGACAACAACGCAGGGCTGAACGAAAAGCAAGAAGAAACAACTAAAATTAAACTTTTATTGTATATTTGTAGTACATTCTGTACTTTGTTTAAGTTACTACTATCTAGAGATTTGCATTTTTTTTACCATCTACAGAGTAGGACTTTAACTAACATAACTATTTTAACCTTACAGGATTTAGTTAAATTTGATATAAATAATAAAATATTATGATTAAAAAATTACACCTAATTTTAATTGTATTTTGTTTAACTTTTTCTGGGTTCTCACAAGAGAAGACAGATACGATTTACTGGTACACTTCACCAGACACAAAAGGTTATATTAGTTTTCAAAAAATTGATTCAAGTGATTTTAAAACCATACCTACTTTAAATACAAGTGTAAAAGCCTATTTTGACAATGAATTACTTGATTTTAAATTAAGTACTGTTTGTGATTCTGAAAAGATGGTAAATGCCTCAAAATTTATCTTTGACGGTACAATAGACGGAACAATTAAACCAGTAACTTTTACTGGAAAAAAAGTTAAAACAATTAAAAACGATATTTCTTATTGGCATTTTGATGGTGATTTTGTAGATGATTTGGAAACTGACCCTGATTTTAAACGCTATACCTTTGCAAAATATAGTGCTACTTTAAAAATCCCTTCAAGAACTATTCCTACTTTCAATCTTTGGGCTATCATCCCTAAATTACCATTTGACAGAAAAGGTACATTTAAGTTTAATATTTTTGACGAAACAAAATTATATGTTGTTAAAAAACAGACCGTTAATTATTTGGGATATACCAAGCTTACTATTAAAGGAGAGCAAATGAGATTACATAAATTTGTTCATAAAGGAAAAAAAATGAAGCCTGCTTACTATTGGGTTAGTGATGATAGAGAACTAATTCAAGTACGTTTAGATGATAAATATACTTTTACATTAAGCACCAAAGAAGCTGCATTACAAACTATAATAAACGAATAAAAGAATCATAATAATATTATCTAACCGAAGTTAAATAAAATTTAGCTTCGGTTTTTTATTTATAAAAAATAATTTAAAGTACTTTTACAAAAAACGACCAATGATAGAGATAGGGAAACACAATCAACTTCAAATTTTTCAAAAAACAGAAGAAGGACTTCTATTAAAAGATCAGTCAGAAGAAGGTGAGGTTTTACTACCGACTGAATATTGCCCAGAAAATTTTGAAATAAATGATTCGCTATCTGTTTTTGTTTATCTAGATTCTACAGAAAAAAAAATCGCAACTACACAAACTCCTAAAATACGACTGTATGAATTCAATCTATTGCAAGTAGCTGCTATCACACAAGTTGGTGCATTTTTAAATTGGGGATTAGACAAAGATTTACTAGTTCCGTTCAATGAGCAAAAATTAGAAATGCTTGAAGGCAGGTGGTATGTGGTTTATTTAGATTTAGATGATAAAAATAGACTTTTTGCAAGTAGTAAAATTGACAGGCAATTACAAAACATAAATATAACGGTCAAAAAAGGTGACAATGTTAACATTATCATCTATCAACAAACAGATTTAGGCTATTCAGTCATTATCAATAATGAACATAAAGGATTAATCTATAAAAATGAAATTTTTATAGAACTGAATATCGGAGATAAATTAAAAGCTTATGTAAAAAAGGTTCGTGATGACAATCACATAGATATTTCTTTACAACCCATTGGTTACAGAAACTTTAACGATAACAATAGTACCCTCATCTACAAAAAACTAATAGCTAATGATGGATTTCTAGCTATCACCGACAAAAGCACACCTGAAGATATTAAAGATATGTTTGGTTTGAGTAAAAAAGCTTTTAAAAAATCTATTGGAGCTTTGTATAAAGATCGTATAATCACTATCGAAGAAACAGGAATTAAATTAGTATAACTACTTTAAACTTGAGTTCCAACTCAGGTTTTAATTATTGACTATCAATCAATATTTCTAAAATATCAATTGCTGCTTTAGAAATTTTTGTACCAGGTCCAAAAACACCCACTACACCAACATCAAATAAAAATTGATAATCTTGCGGAGGTATTACACCACCAACAATAATCATAATATCTTCTCTACCATATTTTTTTAGTGCAGCTAAAACTTGAGGTACTAAAGTCTTATGACCT
>JAJRPL010000359.1 GCA_024280815.1 Bacteroidota bacterium | reverse complement strand
TAGTTTTATGGCCTACATTTTTTATTTTTGAATTCAACCCAACCACAAATGACTGGGGTGTTCTTGTTCTTTTAGCATTAGTTACCACTGCTTTAGGTCATACATTATTTGTAATGAGTTTTAAAAATTTCTCTATTGGTACCGCTAGTATCATGAGTAGTATTCAACCTGTTTATGGAATTTTATTAGGGATGCTTTTTTTAAGTGAAATTCCATCAAACAGAACGTTAATAGGAGGTCTTTTAATCTTGATAACTGTAATTGTAGAAAGTGTACAATCAAGCAAAAGTTAGAATGTCATTCCTGCGGAGGCAGGAATCCAGAAAACAAAAGGTAAAAGTTAATTGAGAATGATATTTTACACTAAACTTATTGAACAAGCACTAATTCAAGCACCTAACAAGCTTAGACTGGATTCCTGCCTCCGCAGGAATGACAAAAATGGAATGCTTTTTGATGCACTTTAAAAAAGTATTAACCATGAAAAAGAAGCTCCATATTTCAATTCCGAAACCCTGCCATGAAGATTGGTCTGCGATGACACCTAATGAAAAAGGTAAATTTTGCAATTCTTGTGCTAAAACAGTTGTCGATTTTACTAAGAAATCAGTTTCAGAAATTCAAGAATTTTTTATTGAGAATCAGTATAAAAAAGTCTGTGGCCATTTTTATAAAACCCAATTAGACTCCATTACTATTGAAATACCTAGAGAGGTAATATTTCAACAAAGGTCATTTTCAAAAATGTTTTTATTAGCTTTAATTATTGCTATGGGTTCTACATTAATGAGCTGTAATAATACAAAAGGAGAAAAACAAAAGATAAATCAGGTTATCTTAATTGATAGTATCACTAATGGTGAAAAACAAATAGATTCTATTGTTGAACAAACTAAGATAGATACAATTATTGAAGTTAAAAATGACACATTAATTCCGCCACCTCCTAGACCTATTATTGAAATTCCTGAATTGACAGGTGACATTGTAGTGGGACTCCCTGCAATAATTGAACCTCCAATTGAAAAAAATGATAGCATCATTGAAATTAAAGAACCACTTATAGAAGAATGTAATCTTGTTTTTGGAATGATTTCTGTTGAAAAACCTCCTCGTTTTATGGAGACTAATGCATCAACAAAAGACTTGAAAAAAGTTTTTACTGAAAAAATTACCACTTTTGTCACATCTAGATTTGATACAAAAATGTCTCAAAATTTAGACTTATCAGAAGGAAAACATAAAATAGTTTGTCAATTTACGATTGATAAAAACGGATATGTAATAGATATAAAAGTTAAAGCTCCACATCAAAAATTAGAAAAACATGTTTTAAACATTTTAAAACAATTACCTCAATTTATTCCTGGGGAGCAAAGAAATAAACCTGTTCAAGTAAAATATACGTTACCCATCACTTTTGTTGTTGAGTAGATAAAAGGTATGTTTTATACCTCTAAACATCTCTGAGACATTCGCTCTGTTTGTTATTACGCAGAGATTCACAGGGAAGCACAGAGTTACACAGAGAAAATCACCCTTTTATAAAGTCAGCTTCTGTAAACCTTGGGTTTGGGTAGTTGTAAAAACCTTCTCCTGTTTTTCTACCCAATTTACCCTGATCAACATAGGTTTTTAACAGTTTAGAAAATCGTTTGCTTTTCTCGTCTTTAAACACATGAACAACATGCCAAGCGGTATCTAAACCTATTTCGTCCATGATTCCGAAAGGACCCATAGGCATTTTAAAATTCCCCATCCAAGAGCGGTCAACGTCTTCAATACTTGCTACATCAAAAGTTACCAAGGCACCTGCTGCACCCAAAAGAGAAAGTAGCATGGCATTAAAAATATAACTAGGAGATTCACGCTTCATTATCACCACCGTTTGTTGAATACTTTCGCCAAAGTCCTTTAACAAATCTATAATCCAAGTTTCAGTTTTAGGGTTTGGCATAATATCAACCACATTGGCATAAAAAACATCGTGAAAATGTAAGGCACAAAAACGTTCTGGCCTACCTGTTTCTTCTGCAAATTTTGAAGGTAATAACGAAGATGTATTGGTGGTGAAAATGGTTTTTTCTGGACATAATTTTCCGAATTGTGACCATACTTTTTTCTTTAACTCTATGTCTTCAGTAAC
This sequence comes from Bacteroidota bacterium, assembly GCA_024280815.1. Lineage (GTDB taxonomy): Bacteria > Bacteroidota > Bacteroidia > Flavobacteriales > Flavobacteriaceae > Aureibaculum. The sequence continues at coordinate 1,206 of JAJRPL010000359.1, read as the reverse complement.
TGACTCACTTACCAAGTCAGCATCAGCTGCTGCAAGCTTTGCATCGGTAGTAAACGTTTGATTTTCTAATGCTTTTTCACTTTCTGCTTGTGTTATTGTTCCTGCTTTTATCAGCATCTTTATCAAACTCGCTTGAATTTTTTTAGCAGGTTCAAAAGCTTCTTCTTTAATATCATAAACAATAACTTTATATCCGTTTAAAGCACTTGCTAGTGCAATACGCAATCCCAACGTTCCGCTACCTATAATTAATATGTTTTTGATGTCTTTTAGTGTTTTCATAGTTTTTGTTTTTGAATATCATTCAGAGCTTAGCAAAGTGAAATGAAAATCTCTTCAAAATTACTGTGAGATTCCTCGTCGTTCGTTCCTCACTCTGTCGGAATGACATATTGTTATCTAAAATTATTTATTCTATTATATTTTATAGCATTTTCTACATTTTGTCCACAGGCTTTTACTAAATGAATTAACATAGCAAAACGTTTGTCTTTGGTAACTCCTTTTTTATAACGAGCATATATTTGTTGCATGATAACACCCAATTTAAAACATCCGAAAACATAATAAAACAAAATGTCATCAATATTAATATTTCGTAAATCAGCATACTTTTCAATAAGTTCTTGTCGTGTTAAATTACCTACTTCCCAAGTGATATTGAATTGCTCTAAACCTGATAATTCACCTTTTTCTATCCAATAAGAGAGTGCTGTTCCTAAATCCATTAAAGGGTCACCAACGGTTGACATTTCCCAATCTAATACTGCTTTTATTCCTAGTGAATCAGCATCTAACACTAAATTATCATACTTGTAATCGTTATGAATAAACGATGTTGTTGTTTTTGAAGGCATATTATTTTGCATCCATTCCATTGCCAAATTCATTGAATAAATTTCATCAGTTTCAGCTTTGAGGTATCGTTTTGACCAACCTTCTACTTGACGCTGGACATAACCTTCGGGTTTACCCAAAGAAATTAAATTCGACTTTTCTAATTCTAGCGTATGTAAATCGACCAGATTTTCAATAATTTGAGTAGATAATTTTTTAAAATGATTAGGGGTTAATTCTAATCCTTTTGGAATTTTATTTCGTAGAATAATGCCTTTAACACGTTCCATGATATAGAAAGGTGCACCAACTATTGTTTCGTCTTCACAGAAAATAATAGGTTTCGGAATTTTAGAATAAACTGGCTCT
>JAJRPL010000358.1 GCA_024280815.1 Bacteroidota bacterium | reverse complement strand
TTTTTATTTTATACCTGAAATTGGCGAAGAGGTTTTGGTAGGTTTTGAAGGGGCAAATGCAGAACGACCGTTTGTGTTGAGTGCTGGGTTTAATAAAACAGCGAAGAGTGGTTTTGCTGACCCTAAAAATAATATTAAAGCGATACAAACCAGAAGTGGGCATGTAATTGAGTTGAATGATACTAAAGGTGCTGAAAGTATTACTATAAAAGATATGAATAGTAATTTGATACATATTAACACTTCTACTAATGATATTACTATTTCAGCCGGAGAAAATATGACCTTAAATTCTAAAAATATGCAAATTAATGTAGAAGAAAATTTAGATATTACGGTAGGTAAAAATAAAACCGAAAGTATTACCGAAGATTATAAAATTATGGCAACAAATGAAGACAAACAGATTGGTGAAGAGATAAAAGTAATAAGTGCTACCTATAAACGTGAAGCACAAGAAATTACTAGAGATGTTAGTGGAGAAATAACCACCAATGCAGGTGGTAAAATTATTATTGCAAGCTCAGATACAGTTGAAGTTGCCGAATAAGGTATAATCTAATTAAAACAATAAAAATTATGCCAGGAATAAAATTGACAGCAAGAGCGGCAGGCACTACTGTAAATAAAAATGCATTTACAGGGGTGAATGTAAAAACAGCTAAAGTATATACAGGAGATGCTGAATACGAAGAGCTAACTTTTGATGAATATAAAAATATAAATATAGGCGTCTTTTTTGATGGTACAGGTAACAACCGCTATAATATAAATGCTAGAAAAGCCTACGAAAGACAACAAAAAGGCGAAAAATTATCAACGCAAGAAGCTAATGCAGCCAAAAGCTATACCTATTTTTTTGGTTTAGCAGAACGAGGGGGTAGTTATACTGATGATGAATCTAACATTTCAAGAACTGAGCCTTATTATTTTAAAGGTGATATTGATAAAAATTCAATACAAATTCGATTATATATAGAAGGTATAGGTACGCAAGACGGAAAAGGAGATAGCAGGCTTGGAAAAGGGCTTGCACTCAATCATACTGGCGTAAGAGCCAAAGTAAAAATTGCTTGTAGAAGAGCGGCAAACTTAATTAAAGACAAAATTGGTGACACCTTAATCAATAAAATTACAGTAGATACTTTTGGTTTTAGCAGGGGGGCTGCCGCTGCACGTAATTTTGTATATGAAATAACCCAAAGAAAAGGGGCAACTCATTATGTGAAAAATTCTAGAGGGGGTAAATATGTAAAATTTAAACAAGATTATGGTTTGTTAGGCAAACATTTAAATAAAAGTGATGAATTAAAAATGCTAAGTATACGCTTTGTAGGTTTATTTGATACTGTTGTTGCAGTCGGTTTTTCACAATCACACGAAAACAACATGCGTAATTTACATATGGACAGTATAACCCAAGCCCGTAATGTTTTTCAAATAGCCTCAGAAGACGAACATCGTGCAAATTTTAAACTCACCAATATTAAATCTGTTGCTTTAAAAAGTGGCGTACAAAAAATATTTCCAGGAGTACATTCAGATATTGGAGGTAGTTATGTAGACCAATTAAAAGAAATAGTAGACTTAACAGGCTCAGTAAGTTTTGAAGAGGCTATTATTGAGAAAAAACGCTTAGTAGAACAAGGTTGGTATAAAGAGCATGAGCTAAAAACAGAACTTGTAGGTAGTGGTAGTTATTCGTTTAACCAACGTTTAATAGGTACTAGAACAATTAGCAATAAATATAGCTATATACCGATACATATTATGGCAAAATATACTAAAGAGAAAAGAGTTGAGATATTATATAGAGATATAGAAGACAAATATCCGGTTGTGGGAGACTCTTATCTAATGGCAACAAAAAATATTCTTACAGATTATGTTTTTAATAATGGCGAACCATTTAGTTATACAAACAAAAAGTATAAGCCTTTAATCAAGGTGCTACGTAATAAATATTTTCATTGGTCTGCTAATTATGGTAGTATTGGTATGTCGCCAAATATAGAAAATGGCAAACGTAAAAGAGTAATTTTTGATGACACCTTAAAATAAGAAATGTATAAAACTATAAAAATAACCCTTCTAGTTGTTTTACTATTAAGTATTGCATCTTGTACAAATACCAAAACAAAATCTATGTTTAATTTTTTAAAAAGCTATCCAAAATACGATTTTAATGCAGAGGCATGTGCCCCAAAAGATTTTCCTTGCGAGGTTGTTTCGGGTGGTTTTTTTCTAGCAAATGACGCCATAATAGCCATACCTGAAGGCAGTGTATTAGGCACTACTGGTTGGGGTGGTTTTGGAGCTATGCATGTTGTGGGGCCAGAATTAAAAGCCTTACCTACTGCAGTATCTGTAACCTGGGTGTCTTATGTAGAAAAAAAGTTTTACCGTGGGCATTTTAATTTAGACTACGATTTAATAGCCAATTATTTTAAAAAAGGCTATACTGATTTTGAAGGAAATCATACTACATTTAGTACTGTAAAAGCAGGAATAGCCCCAGGAGGGTATTTGGTGGTTTGGATTAACGGATTAGGCAGACAAATAGAAGTAGGGCGATTTAAAGCCAAAGAAGTTGAGGTTACCAAAGAAGAGTTTATTCCAAATGCAGTTTTAAGTGTGGAAGAGTGGTTAACTAAATATAGAGACAAAAAACTCCCCCCCGAATACCAAAACGAAGACTATTACAACAATATACCATTTAATAAATGGGAGAATTATCGAAAAAAGTATAGTTGGAAACCTTTACTACAATTTGAAAATGAAAAAAAAGGAGAACTTAGAGTTATAACCATTAATTACTTTAATGGCGAAAATATGATTAGACAAGGTATTGATTCTAATCTATTAGCCTATAAAAAACGTGCTTTACCCATATATATAGCGTTAAATTGGAAAGACAGTGCAAACAATCTATTTGGTGCATATATTTATTTTGGTGCTACACATACTTTTGAAAGTTCAGAAGAATTTAAACCCATAGAGCAAGAAATTTTTAATGCTTATGATAAAATTTTTAATAAAAATAAAGCAGAAAAGGCAGAATTAATTTTTAAAATAGACAAATACAATAGCCATATTCAAGTTTTTCTAAAAAGTGAACAAGATAGTATTGAGCTTAAAAAAATGAAAATTAACACATTTAAAAGAACAAAATAATAGGTTTTTAATGCCGGAAACATTTCAACATACCAAAAGAGAAATACGCCTTAACGGACAACAAGTTCTACGAAAGTATAATGCCGAAATAGCAACAACTATACGTAGTAACGATAAAACGACTATGACTAAATTGGCAATGTATTTTTCACTAACCCAACTAGGTGCTAAAAACGGAAAGTTAAATTATCTTTTAGAAGTTGAAAAGCGTTTTTTTCTTGATGACATTAATTTTATAGTTAAAAAAACAACTAAAGCACAACAATTAGCATTAAAAGTAGCTACTTTAAATGATAAATTGGTTTTTGAAGTAAGCCCTAATTTCAAACTAATAACTATTGTAAATACAGAAGAAATTCTAAAAAAATGGAAAAAAATAAAACAAGATATTCAAGCTGAGTTTGTAGATATAGACGAGATGATAACTAATTTTGATTGGCAGCTAAGAAATAATATGCAACATTTTTTTATAAATGATAATTTTTATAATTTTTTCTTTGCCAATATTTTTTATAAAGAATTTGAAAATGACAAGCCAATTTCAGAAAACAAAAGCATTGCAAATGCCATAGGCACTATAGATATACCTATTATAGAACAAAAATCTATTATAAAACGAAATATTGTTTTTAGTGATATTACCATACAAACCAACGCAGAACTAGCTATAGAAAACAAAAATTTTCCACTAGAAAAACTCAATGTGTTTTTAGGAAATCTTGCAGAAACAGGCACACAACTTGATTTAGACTTTAGCTATAAAGGTAGTTATAATGTGCTGCCACCAAAAGGATTGATAACAAGTGGTACATTAACCTACAGTTTTATAATAGGAGATGTTTATAAAAAAATAACCAATATCAACTTTAATTTGATACCAGATGAGCAGTAAAATATACGTAGTAGATGGTGCATTATTAAAATGTAACCAAGGCATAAAACCTGCAAAGTTGCAAGTTACCCAGAATCAAAAAATAAAAATTCAAGGTAAATTTAAAGCCACAGATTTAGATAATGTAGTGCCTGAAACTTTTTTTCAATGTAAACTAAAACCAACCAGTGGTGGTTATTTACCTTGTGTACCAGCCTTACAAAAATGGATAAAGACTACTAAAAAAGCAACCTTAGGCAAAAGTAAAAAGTTTTTATATGATTGCTCTGAAACCCTATGTGCTACAGGTGGTAAAATAACCGTTGTACAACACGGGCAAGTCAATACCGCAGGTAGTATGAAAGAAGAATTTAAAAATATTGCCATGCTAATACCCGGTGCTATGTTGGGCAATGACAAAGCCCCAAAAGTAATACAGAGTTATTGGATGGATGAGCTTGGAGAACAAAGAATTGGCAAACGTTATTATAAAGAAAAAACAGCCCTTTTTGTACTTACTCAAGATGCAGACCCAGGTGAATCTATAAGTATTGAAGTAGAAGATGATGAGCAGCAAGATATAGTTAAGGGACAAACAATAATAACTTTTACGGGTACAGTAGAAGTTGACGGAACAGCAATCTTAGAACCTTTCGAGCTAAAAGAAGAATGGAAAGACAATGAAAAATAAGAAAAAATGGCAAGAACATTAGTAGTAAAAAGAGCAAAGGTAGCAGGTAGAACATTTGAAATGAATGAAAAGCTAATGGTTTTAAAAGGACCATATAGAGCTGTAATTTCTTTTTACCGCTCTCAACCTCATGCAAATGGTAATTTCGGCAAAAAAGATACTGCTTATAAAGGCGAATTTGGCTTTGATAAGTTTGATGAAAAAGTAATAGCAGAAGGTCTTATACATAATTACAAAACATTAGGAATTCAGACCAAAACTGAAGCTATAAAAAACAACCATAATTATCTATGTGCTTACCTTTCTATTTGGCCTCCTGGAGTTGATGGTAATGTAGATAGTAGTAAGAGTACCGTAAATTTATATATTAAAGCAGAGCCTAATATTGATTTTGATAAAAAAGATGAAAATGATATTAATACAGAACAAGTAGTCTTTGAAAGTTCTGACCCTAATTGTATAGAAGTTGGAGGTGCTGCACTAAAAAAATGAATTTAACAGTTAATGCTGCTGCTCAAAAACTAAGTATAACTTGCCTTAAACCCTTTAGTACAGAAATTACTATAACAGCAAAAGCACAAGACAATACTATTGGGCAATTGGTAATTTACCCCAATGCCGTACGTTATAAAACAGTACTACAACCTGTAATGTTAAAGTTTGCGGCTACAGAAGGTACAAAAATTACCAAACAAGTAAACGAAGCTTTTCTAACAAAATTACTAAACGCATTTAATAAAAACGCATTTAACCAAGCCTATATTTATGCAGAATTAGCACCACAAACTGATGTAATTACATTGGCAAGATCTCAATTTTTAACTCTAAAAAGTTAAGTAAAAAAGGTGATGGCAATATATATCTTAAAAAAGATAGTGAAGACGATACTGATACAAGTGCTTATAGCAATTTAATAGAAAAACGTTATGCAGCACTATTGGCTACTCAAGACAAACAAAACAAAGCCCAAGAAAAACTAAAAGAAAAAGCAAATGCCTTAATACTTACATTTGACAAACATTTTAAGTTTACAAAAACAGGTATAAAATATACCAAAAGACAACACACAAAAAAAATAAGCACTACAGCTTGGAACCACCCAGATGTAGTAAAAGCAAAGGCAGATTATGACCAAGCAAAACAAGCACTTGCTAGTGCAGGAGGAGCAAGCTCAGGCTTAAACAAACAACATAAGCTACATTTGTTTTTTAGCCATGAAATTCATGCCGCTAGAAACCCAGAAAAAAAGGTGTATGCCTATTCTAGTAATGGTGCTGGTGTAGTACATGTATTTGATGCTGCCTTAAAAAGCACCCTTGCTGACCCAACTACAACTATTTTACACTAACTAGGCCATAGCCTAAGCTTAAAACACACTTTTAATTTACGTGATGCTATTGTTAAAGAAGCTGGAGTAAAATATAAAGAAGATTTAGAAAAAGAAATAAAGGGTATAAAAAAAGACAAGATAAGGGCTAAAGATAAAAAAAATGTAATTCTAAAACAACAAAAATCAAAAACTGGAGATCAAAATTTTGATAATTATACAATTTTAGAGAAATTTTACAAACGTATAGAAGATAATAAAAGGAAAAACAATATGGTTGAGTTTTTCGGTTTGTTAGAAAGAACCAAAGCAATGGAAAGCAATTTAACAGGTTCTACCTATAGTGTTGCAAAAACCACCTCATTAGCAACGGTAGATTTTAAGATAAAAAGTTTAGAAAATAAAATTAATGCATTAAAAAAACAAAAAGAACAAGCACAAAAGTTGCCCAAACCAATAAAAAACAAAACCCAATCTAGCACTTTAGAAAATTATATGGACTATAATCAAAAAACAGATGGCACTCTAAATACAGCTATGAAACGTAAAGTGTTTTGTAAATGGCAATGGGACACCTTAAGAAAATCTGGGAGTACGTATAATTATTTAGAAGAAAATAAATAAACAATTATGAAACAACTATTTTTTTTACTATTTATTATTTTTAGTGTAGCCTCCTGTAGCAAAAGCACCTTTTATGCTTACGAAAAGAATGGAGACTATTGTACCTTAGAGGTAACTAAAACCAATGATGTGATTTACAGAGCATATTATGGGAATAATTATAATAAGGAATATACTGGGGAATATAGGCCTACTCAAGAATTTATAACAAGTAATATATATATATATATATATAGTCTTGATGGTCGTGTAGAGGAGTATATATCAATAGAAAGTGAATTTGACATGTACCTTTTAAGAGTTGATGAAGATAAATTTGACTCTTGTTTTTACGATATATTAGATAAAAAAGATAGCGATATTACCTATGTAAAAAAGGGGAAAGATAGTTTAGATTTATTATGGACACCAAATATTAAGAGAGATTTATTAAAAGAAGCTTGTTATAAAGAAAATAATATTACTTGGTTTCCACCCTATTTAAACCGAATTGCTAAGATAAATTATAAAAAATTTAAACAAGCCAACATAGCAATCAAAGATTTAAAAAATCCAAAAAAGAAATATATAAGAGATACAAAAAGAAAGTAACAATTTAGAAGAAAATAAACAATTGTGATACGAACATTACTTTTTATACTTATCCTTTTTAGTGTAGCATCTTGTAGTAAAAGTACCTATTATGCTTATGAAAAGAATGGGGACTATTGCACCTTAGAAGTAACTAAAAAAGGCGATGTTATCTATAGAGCTTTTTATAGTACGAGTGAGAATAAAGAAATACCTATCTATTTTTATGGAGAAACTGAGCCCCTTGTAACTGATGTATATATATATATATATACAGTAAAGATAGCCGTGTAGAAGAATATAGATCAATAGGTAGATATTATGACATGTATCTTAAGAGAACCTTTGAAAATAAATTCAACTATTTTCTTCCTGATGTTTTTGATAATGAAATTGATCGTTATCACAATATGTTTACCTATAAAGAAAAGGGAAAAGATAGTTTAGATTTTATTGTTGTCCGATAAAACCCAAAATTAGTTAAAACTCTTCTTCTAAGCCAATAAAAGGGATGAAAATTTTATTTTTTCAAAAGTAAGCCCCTTGTTTTCAGGTTGGATAAAAATCGATTTTTTGTTGAAAACTCTGTGG
>JAJRPL010000357.1 GCA_024280815.1 Bacteroidota bacterium | reverse complement strand
TCAATAAATTTATCATCTGACTGAAAATAGGCTGTCCGAAAAAAAATGTACTTTTGCTCATGGTTGTGTTTTATGTGGAAGTAAAAACAACTATACGAAAAAAGCATCAATTATTGATGCTTTTTTTATCGGACAACAATGCTTTAATATCTATGCTCCAAGAGTTTTCGCTTTCGGCTTTGGTTTTTTGTAATTCTACAAATTCGGCTAAATCTCTTTCGTTTAGTGGGTTTGTTTTTCCTAAGTTTCTATCTAAATTCAATTGGTAAAACCATACTTTTTTGGTGGGTGTTCCTTTCTCAAAAAACAACACTACCGTTTTTACACCTGCACCTGTAAAAGTTCCGCCTGGTAAATCTAAAACGGTATGCAAATTACAGTTGGTCAATAATTCTTTACGCAAAGCAATAGAAGCATTATCGGTATTACTTAAAAAAGTGTTTTTAATAACTACACCTGCTTTTCCACCTGCTTTCAATATTTTTATAAAATGCTGTAAAAACAAAGAAGCCGTTTCGCCTGTTTTTATAGGGAAGTTTTGTTGTACTTCTGCTCGTTCTTTTCCGCCAAAAGGTGGATTTGCCAATACTACATTGTAGCGGTCTTTTTCTTGTATGTCGCTTAGATTTTCTGCCAATGTATTGGTGTGTATAATATTTGGGGCTTCTACACCGTGCAATATCATATTCATAATGCCAATAATGTAGGCAAGCGATTTTTTTTCTTTTCCGTAAAAGGTTTTCTTTTGTAGGGTTTCTACGTCTTTGGTAGATAGTCGACTACGAGAGTCGCCACTACCATTTCTCATATAATCAAAGGCTTCAACCAAGAAACCTGCACTACCAACTGCACCATCATAAACGGTTTCGCCAATTTTGGGTGCTACTACTTTTACTATGGTTTTAATAAGCGGTCTTGGGGTGTAATATTCGCCACCATTTCTGCCTGCATTTCCCATATTCTTGATTTTCCCTTCATACAAATGGCTCATTTCGAGTTGTTCTGCGTGGGTTCTAAATCGTAGTTGGTCAATAAGGCTTACGACTTCTCGTAGGTTGTAACCGCTTTGTATTCGGTTTTTGAGCTCGCTAAATATTTCGCCAATTTTGTATTCTATGGTATCAGCACTTGTAGCATTTTCTTTAAATTTTTTGAGATACGGAAAGAGTTCGTTATTTACAAAGTCTAATAAATCGTCTCCTGTGAGTGCATTGTGGTCTATTTTCCACTTAGACTCTTCGACTCCGCTCTGAGCAAGTTTTGGTGCAGCCCAAGTAGTCCATTGGTATTTTGGTTCAATTATTTTGGTATATGCTGCTCCTGATAAAAGTGCGGCAGTTTCTTTGTCTTTTTCAAGGTCGTCTAAGTATTTTAAAAACAAGACCCAAGAGGTTTGTTCTACATAATCTAATTCGCTCCCACAACCTGCATCTTTATGTAGTATGTCGTCTATATTTTTAAAACTTTGTTCAAACATTTATTTTCTATTTTTTTGAGTGGTAAATTTACGTTTTTTGTTACGATTTTTAACTGAGCGTTGGCAAGAAATTGCTCTTTTGGTTTTTCGCGTTTTGCTGTTGGGTCGGCAAAAACCAAATGTGCAATTTACTCACGATATTTCCAATTTACATTTTGGTGTTCGTGAACTCACGTTTGTGCGGTTGGCTGTTCCTTTTTAGCACGTTTTTTTTGTTTTGGGCTTGTTGCTAACGTGAAGCTAAAATGAGTTTTAATTCATGTTTAGCGACTGATATACGAAGCTAGTCATTTTTTTTTGAGAAAGTCAAGGATTGTCAATAATTACAACTGTTTTTTATTTCATCACGCAATTGAGCAGCTACCATAAAATTTGTCATAATGAAAAGAGCGATATTATTTTTATCAACTATAGAAGTCCTCAATATTTCCAGAAAGGATTCCTTACCTTTGTACGAAAGGAAAACTAATTGATGATTACAGATATAGAAGTAAACAAACCAGCACCTATAACGTCTGGAAAAAAAGCAGGTTTATTTAACCGTAACACAGATATACAGTCAGCTATTAAAATATTGGAGGCGGGTAAGCCCATATTAATAACAGCGTTTTTTAATAACGGATTGTTACTACTTAGTGAGCTAAAGACACATTTGAATAAAAAATTTAAGAATAAGTCTTTTCATGAGCAGCGAGAGTATAGGTCAGAATATCATAAGCTGTCAAATCTTATTTTAATAGAAATTGTAGATCATAAATTAGTAGTAAAAAAATCTCCTTCAATCGGTTGGTTAAAAAAACTATATCCTGAAACAAGTGATTTTGTATTGTCCTTTCCTCAAGTACAAGGGCTGAATAGTTCTTGGCAGTGGTATCAAAAAGGAATTTCTATACCTGTGCTTCGAAATAAAATACATCCATATTATGGTACTTACTTCCCTACACGTTTTGAGCATTTAGTACTTTTTGACAATTGGTTAAAACGTTACAAAGGACCTAAAAAGTCTGCAATAGATGTTGGTATTGGGAGCGGTGTACTTTCTTTACAACTAATAAAGTATGGTTTTCAAAAGGTTTTTGGAACAGATACAAACCCTAACGCGATTATCGGATTAGCAGAATTTATGGGAGATACAAAGTTGTCTAGAAAGATAGAATTAGATTATGGTCATCTTTTT
>JAJRPL010000013.1 GCA_024280815.1 Bacteroidota bacterium | reverse complement strand
TTACCGTATTGCTATTCCAATTGGCAGGCCCAAATTCTGATAGTGCCACTTTACCATTTTTATCAATTACAAAAGTTGCAGGTAATGATTGTGTATCTATTTCTTTTGGAGGGTTTGACAAAATATTATAAGTTGGTAATTCATAGTTATATTTTGCATAAAACGTATCTACTTTACCTTTATCATCAGAGGTGATAAATACGAATGCTACTTTGCCTTTATAGTCATTATATAATGATTGTAAAGAAGGCATCTCGGCTCTACATGGCGGACACCAAGTTGCCCAATAGTTTATAAATATTACTTCTCCTTTTAAGTCATTTAAATTGACATCAGTTGCATTTACTATTCCTTTTAATGAAAAATCACTATTAAATTCAACTCTTTCATCAACAGTTTCAGCCTTTGGGGGCATAACCAATGTTTTTATATATGCAACACCTTGTGTTAACTTCGCTCTAGTACTTAAACCATAAGGCGTAAAAAGGAATATTAAGAATCCGAAAAATATTATATTTCCTAACATGCTTTTATTGAGTTTCATCTTTCTGTTTTTATTCTTTGTTGACTAATAGTTTACAAGCTTACAAAATTAATAAAAAAAAGGTGCAACAATTGTTACACCTTACTTAATTCTAATTTAATTATAACCTTTTATCTAGTAACTGTTCCTGAAGGGAATGAAGCACTATCAAAAGTTAAATCATTTGTAGCCGGAGCAGTTTCATCTCCAGCAGTACCTTTTAATGGTTTCAATAAAAATGGTGCAGGAGAGTTATCTGGAAAAGGTTCAATAGAAATTACTATTGTTTTACCTCTTACATCTAATGGGAATTCTAAACTATCAGGAGCATTATTAAAAAAATCTTCTCCTGGAATTGGTGGTCCGGCATTTTCTGTACCACTAAAAGAAGTATCTGATCCAGCATTATCATCTGCAACATCAAAAGCTGTAAAAGTACCTGTTGATAAAACATTTGTACTGTCAGCCACTACCCAACCTTCATATTTCCAACCACTTTTTAAAGCTGGTAATTTTAATCCAGCAGTTAGTGAATCTCCTGGCATTCCAAACCAAATTCCACTTTCATCATTTCCGTTATTTTCCGTTCCTGAAGCCTCATCAGTTGGAGAGCGTAAAAAGAATTTTCCTGATACGGTACCTGCCAATGAATCTACTTTTACAGAATCTAATACAGATTTAATAGTTAATGTAGCAGTCTCTCCAGAAAATAATCCTTCTAATAATTTAGTACCTGAAGGTGTTTCTGCATCAGTACCTGTTTCCCCTGCGGGTTCAATACTCAAAACAAAAGCAGAAGCTGAGTCTAATTTTTTTTCATCAACCTCAAAAACTTGATTTGTACTAACGTCAGTAAAAGTACCTGTACTCACAGGTTTACCTCCTGTAATAATCCAACCTTCATAAACAAAATCTGAGCCCAACTCTTCAAGCCCAGTAATATTTAATGTTATTTGTTTTTTTACAGACCCATCATCACTATTAGCTCCTTCATCATCATCTTTGCATGAAATGAAAAATAAACTAAAAGTTACTAGTGCTAAAATTAAATGTTTTTTTGTCATAATAATTTTTTAAAATGTTAATATTTTCTTTCTTCATAAAATAACTTTGAAATCTCAAGAGATTCTTAAGCAACTTCAAAAACACCTGTTTTTAATTATTTACTACAACTTATATTGCTAATTTTCTTAGCATTTACAAGACTATTATGTAAATTTTATACTTTGTAATTTTGGGAAAATTTTAAGAAAAAAGTAGACCATAAGCCGGATTCTGTTTTCGCTAAAGCGAATCCTTATCATTTATCTATGTTATACATTACCATATAACTTTAGCTGCTTACCCCTTGGAATTAGACGAGTAACCCTCACCCTTTCGGGTCTCCAATATACGTAGCATTGCACCTCATAGAGTTTACCTGGTTTCACTACAGCCGAACTGTACTTGCTTTCTGTTGCACTTGTCCTCGGTTTACACCGGACGGATGTTATCCGCTATGATACTCTTTGGTGTCCAGACTTTCCTCTTCGAATACACGAAGCGATAAGGTAGTCTACTTTAATACAAAAGTAATGTATTTTTTAGTAAAATATCTATTGAGTTAAAACAAAAAAATCCCACTCTTTAATTAAAAAGAGTGAGAAAATTGCTATGAAAAAGAAATATTACTGAACTATTGCTCAGCAATACAATTATACTAACGTAGGTTAATTCGTTTTATTGTAAATAATAAATAATAATTTTTATTCTGTCTAAATAAACCGATAACAAACTGTTTTTTAGACAGTTAAAAATGTGAAAGTATTTTTATTTTTACAAAAAAACCCACTCTTAAAAAAAGAGTGGGAAAATTGCTATGAAAAAGAAAAAGTGTTGAATAAAAGTATCCAACAACGCAAAGATATAAAAATATCTGAATATTAAGTCTTTATTAAAAAATAATTTTTAATAAAATTAAGAAAACATATCTTTTACTTTTTCAAAAAAAGATTTATCAGAAGTTGATGGTAAAGGCTTGAAATTTTCATCATTCTTTACTTGTTCAAAAAATGACTTTTGATCTTTAGATAGTTTTTTAGGAGTCCAAACATTTACATGAATTAACAAATCTCCTTTACCATATCCTTCCAAACTAGGCAATCCCTTTCCTCTTAAACGTAAAATTTTACCTGACTGAGTACCTGCTTCAATTTTAATTCTAACCTTACCTGTTAAGGTGTCAATTTCTTTACTTTCACCCAATATTGCTTCAGGAATACTCACATACATATCGTAATGTAAATTATTGCCTTCTCTCTTTAACTTATCGTGAGGTTTTTCTTGAATAACCACTAACAAATCACCAGAAACACTATTCCCTGGAGCTTCATTTCCTTTTCCTGAAACCTTTAACTGTACTCCTTCTACAACTCCTGCAGGAATATTAATAGATACATTCTCTTCCTTTTCTACTAGACCTTGAGCATTTGAACCGCTTGGTCTATGGTCTATAGATTCTCCTGCTCCATGACACGTAGGGCAGGTAGTTGCAGTCTGCATTCTACCCAAAATAGTATTGGTAATTCTAGTGACTTGACCCTGACCTTTACAAGCACTACAAGTTTTATAAGTAACACCTTCAGCTTTTACTAAGCGTTTTACTTTTACTTTCTTTTCAACTCCATTTACAATTTCTTCTAATGAAAGTTTTACTCTAATTCTAAGATTACTTCCTTTAACTCTGACACGACCGCCGCCTCCGCCAAAACCTGAGAAACCGCCGCCACCAAAAATATCTCCGAACTGGCTGAAAATATCATCCATATTCATTCCTCCGCCAAAACCTCCAGCACCACCACCAGCAGCACCATCAAAAGCAGCATGCCCGAACTGATCGTAACGAGCCTTTTTATCAGCATTACTTAAAATTTCATAAGCCTCAGCAGCTTCTTTGAATTTTTCTTCAGCTGATTTATCATCAGGATTCTTGTCAGGATGAAATTGAATAGCTTTTTTACGATATGCTTTCTTTATTTCTTTCTCAGTTGCACTTTTACTGATTCCTAAAATTTCGTAATAATCTTTTTTCACAAATATCTCTTTTTGAAACTAACTAAATTTTATAATTACTGCCCAATAATAACTTTAGGGAATCTAATAATTGTATCGCCTAACATATATCCATTTTCAATAACATCAATAATTTTACCTTTTAATTTTGAAGAAGGAGCTGGAATTTGCGTAATGGCTTCGTGAATCTCAGCATCAAAAGTATCTCCTTTTTTTGCCTCAGCTAATGTTAGTCCTTTTTGTTTTAATGTACTTTTCAATTTATCATTGATTAGTTCCATTCCTTTCAACAAATTTTTATCTTTTACTTTTTTAATTTCTTGTAAACCTCTATCAAAATCGTCCAAAATTGGCAATAAGGCTGTCATCAATTCTTGATTGGCAGTCCTAAAAAGTTCTATTCTTTCTTTACTTGTTCGCTTTTTATAGTTTTCAAACTCAGCAAATAAGCGTAAGTATTTATCTTTTCCTTGTTGGATTATTTCTTCAGAAGTTGGCTCTACCTCTACTTTATTAGTACTTTCGACAGTTTCAGCTTGCTCTTCATTCACCTGTTCTGTATCTTGTATCTCTTCTTCGTTTATATTTTCTTCTGTACTCATTCTTATGAATCTTTTAATTTGTAAATTAACATACAAAAGTACTGCCAATTATTTAATAATGACATATTGACATCTCTAATATTTTTGATATTTTGAATAAAGAATTATGGTTAATACTTGAAATAAAATTTCACACAGGTATATACCTCTACACCTAAGTTTCAATCAAATTACTCAGGTAGATTAATTAAGGTGATTTCTAAATGAAATGG
>JAJRPL010000356.1 GCA_024280815.1 Bacteroidota bacterium | reverse complement strand
AGAAGATGCCCAGCGTTTTATAGAAATTGAGCTAGATTCATCAAATTGATATTTTATAAAATTAGCAATTCCTTCAAAATCAATATTGTAATTTCTTGTAATACCAGCTTGTTTAGAAACAATTTCAAATTTCTCTTTCCCGCCATATAAAATAATGTCAAGTGCTTCTTTGGGGATTTTATGAATAGAATCTGCCAATTTAAATTGATATCGTTCAGCAATCAATTCAATTTGTTTCATTATCCATTTACTTTTTTGCTCTCCAAGAGGAGCAATTCCTCCATTTAAAATGGAAATTTTAGAATTCGGAATTATTTTGTCAATATTTACTTCATTAACAGTCCCTAATCCGTTACAATTACTACAAGCTCCTTTTGGAGAGTTAAATGAAAATGAATTTGGTTCAGGTTGCGGATAAGAAATTCCACTAGTCGGGCACATCAAACTCCTACTGAAATATCTAGAAATATTAGTTTCAATATCTAAAATTATTATAGTATTATCACCATGATACATAGCAGTTTTTATAGATTCTATTAAACGTTTTTCATGCTTATTTTCAACGACTAATCGGTCAATTACAATTTCAATATCATGTGTTTTATATCGATCTAATCGCATACCTTTTACAATATCAATTACCTCTCCATCAACCCTTACCTTTACAAAACCTTGTTTAGAAATTTGTTCAAAAAGTTCTCGGTAATGCCCTTTTCTAGATTTTATAACAGGAGCTAGAACGATTGTTTTTTTTGAATCAAAATCTTGTAAAATTAATTCAATAATCTGCTCATCAGAATAGCTAACCATTTGTTGGCCTGTTTCAAAAGAATAAGCATTTGCTGCTCTTGCAAATAATAGTCTTAGAAAATCATAAATTTCAGTAATTGTCCCAACTGTAGATCTTGGACTTTTATTTGTGGTTTTTTGCTCTATAGCAATTACAGGTGATAAGCCATCAATTTTATCAACATCAGGTCGTTCTAAGCCTCCTAAAAATTGACGAGCATACGCAGAAAAAGTTTCAATATATCTACGTTGGCCTTCAGCATAAATGGTGTCAAAAGCTAATGATGATTTACCACTGCCACTTAAGCCAGTAATAACTACCAGTTTTTCACGAGGTATTTTAACATCTATATTCTTTAAATTATGAACTCTAGCACCCTGTACTTCTATATATTGTTGTGGCATCGTTTTAGTAAAAAATTGCGAAAGGCAAAGATAATTAAATGCAAATAGAATTTGTATAAAATTAAAAACAATAATATTCAAAATACAATAAAATGATTAAATTGCATTAAAATTAAGTTAAATGAAAATTATCCATTCTTTACGTCACTTTTTTGAAAAAAGAGGTTTTGAAGTGTCTTCAAGACTGGCAGATAAATTAGGAATTAGAGTTACTAATGTTAGATTATTCTTTATTTACATCTCATTTATAACGTTAGGGTTTTGGTTCGGAATTTATTTAACCTTAGCATTTTTATTAAAATTAAAAGATATGGTTTATACAAAAAGAAGTTCAGTATTTGATTTGTAATACAAATAAAATGGTATACGTATGAATGTATTTAAGTCAAAATTATATAAAGCAATAGGATTACTTCTTTTTGTGATGGTTATTGGTGTTATAGGTTTTATGTCTTTATCAGACATAACATTTATTGATGCTTTGTATATGACTGTAATTACAATGACTACAGTTGGTTTTGGTGAAGTTCACCCACTAAGCCAAGAAGAAAGGTTATTCACAATATTCCTGATTTTAACAAGTGTGGTGATGATGGGTTATGCTGCTTCTGTTGTTACTGAATACATTGTAAGTGGTGAGTTATTTGAAAAATTAAAATTTAAGAAAGTGCAAAACAAAATCGAAAAATTAAAAAATCATACCATTGTTTGTGGTTATGGAAGAAATGGTAAACAAGCAGTTTCTAAACTAAGAAAATTCAATAAAGAAATTGTTATTGTTGAAAGTGATGATAAGTTAATAGAACAAATTGAAAATGAAAACATACTTTATGTTCGAGGAAATGCCACAAAAGATGAAGTGCTAATGAAAGCTTGTTTAAAAAACGCATCAAGTTTAATAACTACCTTACCTTCAGATGCTGATAATTTGTATGTAGTGCTGTCAGCTAGGCAACACAATAAAAATTTAACAATAGTTAGTAGAGCTTCTGACGATTCTTCTGATAGTAAATTAAGGATAGCTGGTGCTGATAATGTAATTATGCCAGATAAATTAGGAGGTGAACATATGGCATCATTATTAGTCACACCAGATATTGTTGAATTTGTTGATATGCTAGCAGTTGACTCTGATGATGCTACACACTTAAGAGAAATTTTTGTTGACAATTTACCAAAAGAATTTTTATCAAAATCTATTAGAGACTTAGACTTACGTAGAAAGACAGGATGTACAATTATAGGTTTTAAAACACCAGATCGGCAATATGAAATTAATCCAGACGCTAACACATTATTACTGGCAAATTCTAAATTAATTGTATTAGGTAGTTTAGAACAAATTCAAAACCTTAATAAACTATTTTAATGAAACAAAAAGTATTAATTACAGGAAGTAATGGTTTGCTAGGTCAGAAGTTGGTTAATTTATTCTCAAATATGGATGACTTTGTGGTTTTTGCAATTTCAAGAGGAGAGAATAGAAATGATACTGCAAAAAATTTCACGTATACGAATATAGATATTACAGATTCAGAGAAATTGACTCATTATATTGAGGATAAAACTCCACATTACATTATTAATTGTGCAGCAATGACTAATGTAGATCAATGTGAAAAAGAAAAAGAAAAGTGTGATTTGATAAATGTAGAAGCAGTTAAAACATTAATTAAATGTGTGAAAGAAAACAGCATACATTTAATTCATATTTCTACAGATTTCATTTTTGACGGAGAAAATGGTCCTTATAAAGAAGAAGATAAGCCTAATCCTATCAATTATTATGGACTTTCAAAATTAAAAGCAGAACAGATAATTACACAAGAACTAATTAATTATACAATTTTAAGGACTATACTTGTTTTTGGTATTGTTGATAATATGAGTAAAAATAATATTGTTTCTTGGGTTAAGAAATCGATAGAAGATAAACAAGAAATTACTATTGTTGATGACCAATTTAGGATGCCTACTTTCGTAGATGACTTGGCTGAAGCATGTCTGTTGGCAATTAAAAATAAAGCTTACGGTATTTTTAATGTTTCAAGTAGCCAGTTGTTAAGTATATATGAAATGACTTTGCAAATCGCAGATGCTTTTGATTTAGATGCCTCATATATAAAAGCAATACCAACTTCTCAATTATATCAACCCGCAAGAAGACCTCCAAAGACCGGTTTTATTCTAGATAAATCTAAAAATAGTTTAAAACTCATCCCATTACCTTTTAAGGATAGATTACAAGTGTTTAAAAATCAACTATTAAATCAATAGTGCTTTTTCTTGATTTTGTTAATAACTTTCGTGCTTTAGTTCTTGAATTATATAGAACAATTGAGTATGTTTGCACCCCGTAAAACTGATAGTATTATTTATTGAGATTACGTTAAGTTCATTGATTTGAGTTGGGTTTAAAAAAACAATAAAAAAATTCATTTTTTTATTGTCAGAATAAAAAATGTTATTACATTTGCACCCGCTTAGATT
>JAJRPL010000355.1 GCA_024280815.1 Bacteroidota bacterium | reverse complement strand
TTCCTAGTAGGGTAAACTCTATTAGATAAAAAGATAAACACCAATTTTTCTTTCGGG
Source organism: Bacteroidota bacterium (assembly GCA_024280815.1). Taxonomy (GTDB): domain Bacteria; phylum Bacteroidota; class Bacteroidia; order Flavobacteriales; family Flavobacteriaceae; genus Aureibaculum. The sequence continues at coordinate 2,454 of JAJRPL010000355.1, read as the reverse complement.
TCTGCCCAAACAAAAGTTCCTGTAAACCCTGCATGACCAAAACTTTCTTTGCTCACTTCTGGTGCAGGATAAGCATCTTTCAATGCTAATGTATCATTGCCAATTAAAGGTTTATCAAAACCTAAGCCTCTCCTATTATCATTTTCAGGATATTGTATGCTTGTAAACTCTTTCATGGTTTGCTCAGTAAAATAACGTCTCTTTCCGTACATCCCATAATTTTGATACAATTGCATTAATTTAGCCAAATCAGTTGCTGTACCAAACAAGCCTGCATTACCTGAAACACCACCCAGCAATGAAGCATTTTCATCATGAACCCACCCTTTTGTCAATCTTTTTCTAAAAACACTGTCAATTTCTGTAGGAACGATGTTGTTTTTAAATTTTTTAGTTTTTGGTAAAAAACCCAGTGTATTAGCACCAATAGGTTTGTAAAAATTTTCTTGAAGGTACGTTGCATAAGACTGACCTGTTAATTGAGAAATTAATTCAGGAAAAATCAAAAAAGTTAATCCAGAATATTTATATTTTTTTTCATTTGAAACTTTTGATCGGTCAATAATGCGATACATTTTTTTATTAAATGTATTCTTTATAAACAAATTATCATAAGCTTGATTTTCAAAGTGTTTACTGTATTTTGTTTTTATAAATCGCCTTTTTAATTTTCCGTTTTTTCTGACAACTTTATTTAAAAAAACGATATAAGGTTCTAGTCCAGCTTGATGAGCTAAAATTTCACGTAACGTAATGTCTTTTTTATTTTTTATTTTTTTCCAACGTTTCCAATACTTACTAAATGGCTCATCTAAATCTATTTTTCCTTCATCAATTAACTTCATTAAAGCAGGTAAAGCACCTGCTATTTTTGTAACTGAAGCCAAATCATAAACATCATCTAAGCTAACTTTTTGTATACTATCATAGGTATGAAAGCCATAAGTTTGATGAAAAATAATTTTACTATCCTTAGCTACTAAGACCTGAGCTCCGGGAAAGGCATTACTTTGAATCCCCAAGGTCATTATAGAATCTACTTTAGTATAAATGTATGTTGAATCTAAGCCAACCTCAGAAGGGTTTGCATACACCAAAACATCTTGTGCTTTTATACAAGAAACCGATAACAACATACAAAAGAATACTATTTTTGAATGTATTATCGGTTTCATATTTATCCAAGAGTTATGTTATGCTAATACTTCTTGTACTTTATCGGCTGCTTCTTGAAATTCTGTAGCAGAAATAATTTCCATACCACTTTTATCTATCAATTCTTTCGCTTCTTTAGCATTGGTACCTTGTAAACGTACAATAATTGGCACATTAATAGCATCACCCATATTGGTATATGCATCAACGACACCTTGTGCAACTCTATCACAACGTACAATACCACCAAAAATATTCACTAAAATGGCTTTTACATTCGTATCTTTTAAAATGATTCTAAAAGCAGCCTCTACTCTCTTTGCATCAGCAGTACCTCCAACATCTAAAAAGTTAGCTGGTTCTCCACCTGCTTGTTTGATTAAATCCATTGTAGCCATTGCCAACCCTGCTCCATTCACCATGCAACCTACATTCCCGTCTAAATCGACATAATTAAGTCCTTCAGCTCTAGCTTCTACTTCAATGGGATTCTCTTCACGTAAATCACGCATTTCTGCATAATCTTTATGTCTATACAAGGCACTATCATCTAAAGACACTTTTGCGTCAACTGCCATAATTTTATCATCAGAAGTTTTTAATACCGGATTGATTTCAAACATAGTTGAATCAGACTTTACAAATGCAGTATATAATGCAGAAACAAATTTCACCATTTCTTTCAATGCTACACCAGACAATCCTAAATTAAAAGCAATTTTACGTGCTTGAAATCCTAGTAATCCAATAGCAGGATCTATTTCTTCTGTATAAATTAAATGTGGAGTTTCTTCAGCAACCGTTTCAATATCCATACCTCCTTCTGTAGAATACATAATCATATTTCTACCTGTTTCTCTATTCAATAAGACAGACATATAATACTCTTCAGGCTCATTCTCTCCAGGGTAATACACATCTTCAGTAATTAATACTTGATGTACTTTCTTACCTTCTGGTGGAGTCTGAGGCGTTACAAGCATCATTCCAATTATATCTTGAGATATAGATTCAACCTCAGCTAAGCTTTTTGCCAACTTTACGCCACCACCTTTTCCTCTACCACCGGCATGTACTTGAGCTTTAATCACCCACCAACCAGTACCTGTTTCTGTTGCTAATTGTTTGGCTACATCAACAGCTTCTTTATGATTATGAGCAATTCGTCCTCTTTGAATTCTAACTCCAAAACTATTTAATATTTCTTTTCCTTGATATTCGTGTAAGTTCATTTTGTGTATTTTGAAAATATATACTACAAAAATAACAAACTAGTTGACAAACCGAACTCCTTTTTAA
>JAJRPL010000354.1 GCA_024280815.1 Bacteroidota bacterium | reverse complement strand
AGACTCTAACACTAAAAACGCTGCAGCTTCACCTAAATTTAATCCTTTTCTATTTTCATCAAATGGTGTACAATAGGTATCTGATAGAATCATTAAGGTTTTGAATCCGTTAATGGTAAACTTTGACAAACAATCTGCTCCTCCAACCACTACTCTATCCAATTTACCTGATTTTATCAATCTTGCTCCTAACATAATTGCATTTGCAGAAGATGAACAAGCCGTACTGATGGTAGTTACAAAATCGGTTATTCCTAATTGCTTTGCTATTTTTTGTGTGGCATCTCCTCCATGATGGCCATCAATATATTTCTGATTTGTTGCATCTGTAAAATAATCGTAATAGTATTTTTCGGTCATATCCATTCCCCCAACACTAGTTGCAGAAATCAATCCAGTCTTACAATCATTAATATCTTCAATCTTAGCATCTACAATTGCTTGCTTAGCAGCCAAAACACCTAACATAGCTGTTCTTGAATAATTGTTAGATACAGGTAAATTTAATTGCTCAATCAACTCTTCATTGGTCAACTTAATTTCACCCACCAGAATATCAGTTGCATGACGAGTTTCAATATTTGAAATGACTGAAATACCAGGTTTACCTTGCAATAAGGCATTGTAATTTTCTTCAACAGTTGTACCTATTGAAGAAACAATACCCATGCCTGTAATTGCAACTTTTTTACTCATTTATTTGGTGAATATATACTTATACCAATTTAACATCATAAATCTCTGACACGAATTTCACTAATTCTCACAATTTTTAGTGAAAATTTCTAAAATAATGTTAAGAAAATTCCACGAAGCAGACTATTCGTCTGCCAAAAAAAGATTCATTTATTTTCTATGTTCAGCAATATAAGTAGCCATCACCTCAATAGATTCGAATATTTTCTTTCCCTCTTTAGGGTCTAACAATTTGATACCGTAATCTTTATCTAACATCACTATAAGTTCTAATGCATCAATAGAATCTAGTCCTAATCCGTCTCCGAAAAGCGGATCGTTATCACCTATTTCATCAATTGAAACATCTTCTAAGTTTAAGTTTTCTATAATCTTGTTTTTTAATTCTAATTTTAATTCTTCCATCTATTCCTTTTAATTTTGATATAAATTGGTTAATTCTTTTATAGTATGTTTTATTTTTCCTTTACGGGAAACAAGATACATAAAGCCATCATAATTTTCTCCATCAACATCTACCCATCCGCAAAGTACACTTTCTGCTTTATTCTTCTCAAGTAATACTGTTGCATAATTACACAAAAATTCTGCATTAAAAGTATCAAAAACAAAAAAAGCATTTTCACTCTTTAATTGATGCCTAATACTTATCTCTCCGACAGCAATATTTGGTAATGTATACACAAATATAGCAGGACTTGGGTAATATTTTTCTTTATCTTGAATAGCCTCTTGATGTTTTCTGTCTGTTTCTAAACTTGAGGCTCTATTTGACAACACTATTGCAATATCTCTATCTGTATCCTTTTCATCATCTTGAAGTAACAATTCAGCACCTAAAAAAGCCAATTTACTTAAATTATCCATTTTAAAAAACTTAGCATATTTTAACGCTAAGTGTTTGTATATATTTTTTAAAAAAGATTTTAGATCCTTAGCGTCATCCTCAAAAACTATGTTATTATTAAAAGTGACATGAGCCTCTTTAATTTTACAATAACTTTTTATGTAGTATTGAGTATCCAATTTGTTTTAAGCTTTTCTACAAACGAATATTGTATGATACTCACCAACAGCAATATCTTCTTTAAGTACTAACCCAGCTTTATTAATTAATTGTTTAAATACTTCTGCAGGATACATTTTACTATTTCCGTTAGCCAGTACCGTAAAATATAAGGATGTAGCTTCTAAAATAAATTTTGCATTGTCAAATTTTTGCCTGTCAGTAAACGTTTCCATAATCATCAACTCTGTATCATCATCCATTGATTGAACAGCTGTTGTTAGTATTTTTAGTATTTCTTTTTCAGAAAAACAGTCTAAAAATTGACTCATCCAAATGGTATTGGCACCTGTAGGAATTTCTAATTTTTCTTTTGACAACCAATCTATTTCAAAACCTGAAACTCTATTCTCAAAGCCTGCATTTTTAATATTACTTAATGCCACATTTAATTGCCCTGGTAAATCAATTATTTTTATATTCACCTCATCGCTATACTTACAAGCACTCAATGCGAATTTACCTGTATTACCACCAATGTCAAATATTGTTTTTGGATGCTTCTTAAAAACAATTTCTAAAGCATCATTAAAAACTCCATCAGAATAATGATGATCAAACTCAAACCAAGATTTTTTTATTTCTGGAGGTAAAACGGATAGGCCTTCATAGATAGTGTTCCAATCTCCTAATTCTTTTAAACCTGATGGTTCTCCTGTTTTTATTGCTTCTTCTAAATGAAACAAACCTTTGTAACAAACTTCATTGGTAAAGTTCATATTTACATTAACGGTTTCATGAGCATTTAGAAAATAACCTACTTTAGTAATTTCATAATTACCTTCATCATTTTTAAAAACGATATCAGAACTTCCTGCAATTTCTAACAAAACACCAATACCATATTTGCTAATTGACAATTCTTCTGCAATTTCATCTGTTGAAATACCACCTTTTTTTCTTCTTGAAAAGATAATATCTAAAACACCTAATTTTCTAAGTGCCACAGTAGTTTGGAATACAAATGGAGCAAAAGCTATTCTTTGGGCTGCTTCTAAAGCATCAATAGCTTTTAATGATTTTATTGACATATTTAATTTGGTTATAGGTTTTACAAATTTAACAGAATAATAAATATTTTACCCTTATTTATTTTTATTTTTTTTAAATATTACGGCTGTATTACTACCTCCAAAACCTGAGGCAGTTTTTAAAAATACAGTTAATTCTTTCTTTTTGGTTTTTTCAATAATATTGATAGATTGAGAAACTCCCAATTCATCAAAACCATAAGAAGGATACAAGCAATTGTTATACAACGATTGCATACCTACAATGGTTTCTAACAAGCCTGAAGCACCTAGTGTATGCCCGTAATATCCTTTTAAACTATTCACAGGTACTTTTTCTAAATGCATTCTATTTAACGCAATTGCTTCCATTTCATCATTATAATTGGTAGCTGTACCATGAAGCGATACATAATCAATTTGTTGCGTTTCTATATTCGCTTCTTTGAATGCAGATTTCATACTTCGTACTAAGCCTTCACCTGTTCTTGACGGGCCTGAAATATGATTGGCATCATTATGAGAAGCATCGCCTAAAATTTGTACAGCGTCTTTACTTAAATAATTTTCATTTGATGTTACCAAAACAGAAGCTGCAGCCTCACCAATAGTAATACCTGTTCTGTTTTTTGAAAATGGCTTACACGGAGCATCACTAAGAGCTTGAAACGATTGAAAGCCAGACAAAATAAATTCAGAAACCACATCACCACTCACAATCAAAACATGCTCATAAAGCTTACTTTCTATCATTCTTTTGGAAATAGAAACTGCCATGACACCAGAAACACATGCATTAGAAACTATAACAGCCTCATTTTGAATGCTTAAAAATTGCTGAATTTGCTTTCCTAATTCGGACAAATAGGCTCTTTCTTTTGGAAATGACGAATTCTCATCTAGCGTATCTACATTACCTTTGGTAGTTGAAATTATGAATCCTGTTTTAGCATCTAAAGGAATATTAGACTGACTTATCACATCTTTCAATGACAGAATCATCATTTTTTCTAAACGTGTATATGCCGTTATATCTCCTATGTTTTGAAAAGCAACATCTAGTTTTACAGTATCAATTAAAGAAGAATAAAATGGTTGTTGCAATAAATTATCATCATCAATCTTTTTAATACCAGATACTCCATTTGAAACATTTTCAATATTAGAAATCGTATCAAAACCTAAGCTTGAAATTATATTATTATATGTTATAAATATTTGTTTCATTATTTTACCAATCCAACTTTTCGTTTCCAATCCTCAAAAAAATGAGGCGAAGTCAACGATAAATCACCAATATCATCAACAAAAACTTGAATGGTTTCGCCTGTACAAACCAATTCATCTTGTGGGTTGTATATTTTATATCTAAAAATCATTTTTGCAGCTGGTGAATCAATGTAGGTCGTTTCAATTTTTGCAATATCACCATATCTTAAAGGTAATTTATGCTCACAAGTAGATTTAATAATTGGCGTTACAAATCCGTGAGACTGTACGTCTAAATACGAGATGCCATGTTCTCTACCAAATGCTTCTCTACCATCTTCAAAATAACTAATATAATGGCCATGCCAAACAATACCTAAAGGATCAGTCTCATTAAACCGTACTCTTATTTCTGATGTAAAACTTATAGTATTCATACTGCTCTTTTCTTTTTGTCATAAATTACTGAAATAGCGACTGTAATTATAAAAAACAATAACAACATTCCTATTTCAGGTAAAACTTCTTTGAGTCCGCCTTGCCTTAAAAACACATCATAAAAGGCATTCAAACCCCAATTCATAGGTGATATATTTGAAACCAGTTGCATAAATCTAGGCATTAAAAATACGGGAACCCACACACCGCCAATGGCTGCTAAAATCACCACTGATGTTGCACCGAAAGGAGCTGATTGCTCTGGTGTAGTTGATAAAGTACCTAATAAAATCCCGAAGCCTATGGCTGCTAATCCTGAAAAGAATGCAACTACAAATAAGGTAATAAAATTAGAACCAACCTGTAAAGCTGGTAAATCTAATAAAGGTAATACATAAACTCCAACTGCTAACATCAATAAAAATTGTAATAAACAAACCATTAAATAAGTAACAATTTTACCACCCAAAACTGTTAAATAGGATACAGGATTTGTACGTAAACGCACAAAAGTACCTTGATTTTTTTCTTTTACAATATTGATGGATAAAGGAATGACTATAAAAAATATAGCAAACAACGTCCATGCGGGCACATTATGTTGTGTTGAATTTGGAATGATAGCCAACTCTCCTTCCTTAGGATTAATTTCTTTAAAGGAAACAAAATTACTTTCTTCCAACAACGAATTATCACTAGGGTCATCACTTAACTCTTCTTGAAAAGCTTCATAAATAGATTTTGATTCTATTTTAGATATCATTTTATCTATGTTATTTATCACTGCATTTTTAAATGTTTTTTGAACAGCAGGATCAAAATACAACTTGATTTCTTTAGCTTGAATTGGTTCATTACTTATAATAGTATCTTCTTCAACACCTAACTCACTTAGTATATTAGAAACATTTTGATCTACTTTTTTTTGTAAATCTGAGCTTAAATTCTTAGGAATAACAACCGCTAACTGGTAGTTACCTTTTAAGACCGAAGACTTTGCAGATGCTTCTGTTATAGTTACGTCATCTTGTTGGGTTACAATTTCAAAAGCGTCACTTTTATTAAGGTTGTCAAAAATTTTATCAGAAATATCACCTTTATCATTATCAACAAAAAGAATAGGAATTTTAGTATTATTAATGGTTTTAAAAGATCCATCTTGAATTAATGTTATGGTAATTATCAACACCAAAGGCATTACAAAAAGTATTACCAAACCACCCATATCTCTTGACAGTAATAATAATTCTTTATATGTAGAGCTTAGTAACTTACGCATAATCTCTAAGTGCTGAACCTGTTAATTTAATAAAAACTTCTTCTAAATTACGAGCCCCTTCGGTGTTTTCAATGAGTACTTCTGGTGTACCTGTAGAAATAATAACACCTTGATCTATAATAGCAACTTGGGTACAAAAATTTTGTGCTTCTGTTAAATGATGAGAGGTATAAATAATTGTAGTACCGTTTTTATTGAGCATTTTTAAATGTTCAATAATTACATTTTTTGATTGCACATCAACGCCAACCGTAGGTTCATCTAAAAATAATATTTTAGGTTGATGTAAAATTCCTGCAATTAAATTCACTCTACGTTTCATACCTCCTGAAAAGGTATCAATTTTTTTATGAGCAAATTTTTCTAAGCCTAAATAGGCTAGACTTTCGGTAACATTGCTTTTTAAATCTTCACCAGACAGACCATACATTGCTCCGAAATACATTAGATTTTCATAAGCCGTTAAGGTAGGATACAACGCATATTCTTGAGGTACAACTCCAATAGCTTGCTTTATTTTTTTTGCATCCTTTTTAAAAGACATTCCGTTGATTTCAAGTTGACCAGATGTTGGTTTTAGCAATCCGCAGAGCATAGAAATCAAGGTTGTTTTTCCGGCTCCGTTTGGGCCTAACAATCCATAAATTTCACCTTGAGTAATTTCTAGCGTCAATTGATCTATAGAGAAAAAATCTGCATTTTTGTATTTTTTAGATACATTATCAATATGGATTACTGGTGCATTCATATCGCCTTTCTTAATTTTTTAAAAAAAGCTTCTTCTCTATTTGACAAGGCCACCAATTGATCAGCTACTTTGTTATAAGCATCTAATTCTGAACTTCTATTTTTATAAATACGAGAAGCATCTACAGCAAAATCTCGCCAAGAATTCCCTATTTCAGTAATTTCAGTAGACAGTTCTTTTAATTTATCATTCTTTAATATCACCGCTGCTTCTTGTAAAAATGCTCCGTATATAAATCGGAATCCACCACCTCCAGTACCTATTTCTTCTTGCATTCTTACTATTTGT
>JAJRPL010000353.1 GCA_024280815.1 Bacteroidota bacterium | reverse complement strand
TCAATTGATCCATTGGTTTTTTATTGGTTCTTTCAAAATAATCTTTAAAAAGATAAAAAACGAGTCCGCTATACTTATACCTCCTTCTTTTTAATAATGGAGAATCTGCAATAGCCTGATACATACTATCTTTATAATCCGTTCTTAAATACAGGTTTTTAGCTACTAAAATTGAGAACTTTTTAGAAGGTTTATTTCTATAATATTTTCTGGATGGTTTTTGAGTAACACTATCTAAAGTTTTCAAATAAAAAGGTATCCAAGGCTTTAAACGTGCATAATGAGACAATGCCTCTTTCACAGTAATTTTTGTTTTATCTGTATTATTTAATATTGGGAAAAGTTCAGAAACAGGCGTTTCTAATGTGTATTCATCCTCTTCTTCAGCTTTCATAATTAAAGGTAAGGCTCCTAAAATTTTAGTAATGGATGCCAAATCATACAAATGGCTATTTTGTACTCTGGTTATTTTTTTACCAGTATGATATCCAAAGCTCTTTCTATAGACAACTTTACCTTTTCTAGCGACTAACACTTGTAACCCTGGAGCCATTTTAGATTTGATTATTCGTGCTGCTAAAGAATCAATACGTTCTAGCTTTTTACTACTCATATCTACTTGTTCTGGCAAACCGTAAGATAGTCTATAGAGATTTGTAGAATCAAAACCCGTCCCTTCAGAAAACTCATTAGGTATAGATACGGGTAGCCTTCCTTTGGTTGTCAATGCTCCAAAAATTTGTTGAGCAGAAACATCTTGTGCAATTACACTATTTTGATAAGATACTAAAACACTTTCAATATTGGTAAATGTTTTAACATCTAATAGACTATAGGCACTTGCAAAAACATCTAGAATTACAGGTTTATTTCTTGCTATTTCTTGTAACCAAACTAACTCTTTATCCTTAAATTTAAAACGTCTCCATGGACCAGAATTAGATTTATGATAACCAACAATTATCAAATTATAAGGTTCTATTTTTTTAATTATCTCATCTATCCTACTTCCTGTAATGACATCAACTTGAGCATAATCATTCAATCTGTTAATAAACGTAGTATTCTCAGCATCACCTAATTTCACATAAGCAATTTTGGTTTCAACCAAGTCAATAACAGGAAAAACTTGAGACTCATTCTTTATCAATGTTGTAGAATGTTCAACTAATCTATAATGCAATGCCTCAGCATCATTTCCGTTTAAATCATCTTGTATGTTTTTGGTAGATATGGACGTAAATTTTCTTAACCCTGCCCAATATTTTGCTTTTAGTATTTTTAAAACAGACTCATCTAAACGTTCTTCAGTAATAACACCCTCTGAAACTGCTTGTTTTAATTTCACAAATGAACCTGGAATATCTTCAGGCATTAATAAAATATCATTCCCTGCTTTTATTACTTCTAAATTAATTTCTGCCGAACTAGAAAAATTTGCTGCACCTTTCATATTTAAAGCATCAGTAAAAATTAATCCTTTAAATTTTAGTTTATTTTTCAATAAATCGGTAACAATATTTTTTGACAATGAAGATGGCAAATCAGTATTAGGTTCTAATTCAGGTACACTTAAATGAGCAACCATCACACTAGCCAAATCTGTTTTAAAAAGTTCTTTGTATGGATACAATTCTACAGAATCTAGACGCTGTTTTGAAAAAGGAATTGTAGGTAACGCCAAATGCGAATCAGTATCAGTATCTCCATGACCAGGAAAATGCTTTGCATTTGCTAATACATATTGACTTTGGATACCTTTTGTAAAAGCAACAGCTTTTGAAGCTACATTATAAGGACTTTCACCAAAAGAACGGTTACCTATGATAGGATTATTCGGGTTTATATTTACATCGACCACAGGAGCAAAATTTACATGAATTCCTAAACGTCTATGATGTTTACCGACTAGTTTACCAAATTCTTCAATCAATCTTTCATCTTGAATTGCCCCTAAGGCCATATTCCAAGGGAAACGATAAGTGTCATCTAAACGCATATCTAAACCCCACTCTCCATCAAACGCAATCAATAAAGGTAATTTTGAAACACTTTGAAAGAAGTTGGTCATTTTAATCTGTTTTTTAGGTGTACCTTGAAAAAACACGAGCCCTCCAACTTTATATTTCTTAATCAGTTTAGCAACTTCAGCCTGATGCTTGGCGTCTCTATTTGAGTAAGCTTGCACCATAAATAATTGACCTATTTTTTCGTCAATACTCAATGTTTTAAATACACTATCAACCCAAACTTGTTGACCATAATTATCCATTTTTACAAATGGCTCTGGTCTTTGAGCATTGACCAATGAATATATTAAAAGAAATATAACGGAGAGAATTTTAGTATTCATAAAGATATTAAGTGTGTTTTATAGTTTTTTAAGAAGCTAAAAAATTAGCGTGCCAGCTTTTTCCAGCTTCAATTTCCCAAGCATTCATTAAATCTGCTTTAGAGCTTATCATATTATTAAAGACAACCGTATTGGCATTTATTTTTTGTTGCTTGGCATAGGCTTTAAATTCTTGTAAAGTAATGGTATTAATATTAGTTCCGTCCTTAAAAGTCACTTTCATTTTATCGAACATATCAATATTTAATTCTTTTTCAATTTCTCTCATTAAATGTACTGAGGCATCAATTGAACAACCAGAAACATCATTATAATCTTCATCAACAGCTAAAATAACAAACTGATTGTATTCAATTTTAAATGATGCTTTTAAATCGTCTCCATGTCTTCTCCAATTAGAAACGAAGGGGACTAATTTTTTAGCAACTTGTTCTACTTCTTGTTCTGTTAATGTTCTGTCTGCCTGATATACCCAAACTCTTGAGTTACCCGGTAATAATTCAAAATCTATAAACATCTTTAGCCTAATTTATTATTAAAACTTCGCAATTTAATTGTAGTTAGTACTTTTTTGGTATATAAAGGGAAATCGGCTTTTTGAATCCAAGAATAATAACCTTTATCTTTTGCCAATACATCAGCTACGGGTTTACCTTTATACTTTCCGAAAGTAAATATTTCTTCTTCTTTATCATTAAACATGATAAAACCTGCAAAGTCTGCTCTCTTTTTATGAGTAGAAAACTCATGTAAATAGTTGATGTTATTTTCTAAATCATCGTACTTATCTAATTGAGCTTTTAAAATTTCATAGGTAGCATTGGTGTCTGCTTCAGCTGAATGTGCATTCTCTAAAGTTTTATCACAATAAAATTGATACGCTGCACTCAAAGTACGTTGCTCTTTTTTATGATAAATAACTTGCACGTCAACTCCTACTCTATTCTTCATGTCAAAATCAACACCAACACGCAGAAATTCTTCTGCCAATAGCGGAATATCAAATCGGTTAGAATTGAAACCTGCCAAATCACAACCTTCAATCAATTGACTAATTTCTTTTGCTAACATTTCAAAAGTTGGCTCTCTGGCAACCTTTTCATTTGAAATACCATGAATAGCAATCACCTCTTCTGGGATTTCCATTTCTGGATTTACCAGCCAAGTTTTACTTTCTTTATTACCATTTGGATAGACTTTAAGGATAGAGATTTCTACAATTCTATCTTTGGCGATATTAATACCAGTAGTTTCTAAATCGAAAAATACGATTGGTTTTGAGAGTTTTAATTCCATAGTTAAATTTAAGATTCAAAGATACAATTTGCTGTAGTTTATCTTTAAATTTTAACTTCTAGATTTTTACGACTTGTTAACTATTTTTAAACAATTAAAAATCAGCATCTACATCCCAAGCCTCTAAGGTTTCTTTTAATGTTTTGATAAACACACCGCCCAACGCACCATTTACTACTCTATGATCGTAAGAATGCGAGACAAACATTTTATGTCGAATACCTATAAAATCACCTTCAGTAGTTTCAATAACAGCAGGCACTTTTCGTATAGCACCTAAGGCTAAAATGGCAACTTGAGGTTGATTGATAATTGGCGTACCCATAACACTACCAAAACTACCCACATTAGTTACTGTATATGTACCTCCTTGTACATCATCAGGCTTTAATTCACCAGTTCTAGCTCTAGAAGCTAAATCATTCACAGTTTTAGTCATTCCCACCAAGCTCAACATGTCAGCATTTTTAATTACAGGGACAATTAGATTCCCATCAGCTAAAGCAGCTGCCATTCCTAAATTGATATTTTTTCGTTTGATGATTGTATTTCCGTCAACAGAAATATTTATCATCGGGAATTTTTTAATTGTAGAAGCTACAGCTTGCATTAAAATTGGAGTGTATGTAATCTTTTCTCCTTCTCTTTTAAAGAATTCATCCTTTACTTTTTCACGCCATTTTACAATATTTGTAACATCAATTTCTATAAATGACTGTACATGAGCAGAAGTTTG
>JAJRPL010000352.1 GCA_024280815.1 Bacteroidota bacterium | reverse complement strand
TAAATTATTGCAACATGGCGGGGAACAGCAATGAAATATAACATTAAAACACACATCCTAGACCATGCACATTTTGTTTCAGGTGATTTGCCTGAGACGAATAAGAAGCTAACACACTTTAATACTTCTGTCTGTTCCAGTTACTTTATACGAAACGGTGTAACTACGCAAAAAGAGATTGATACGATTATGGTAAAAATATTAAAGGCTATCGTAGAAAAAGAATTAACAGTCAAAGAAAAAAATGGAACTTATACTAAAAAAAATGGGAAGAAAGTCCAAAAGTATCGTACACGTATTATAAAGTTTGACAAGATGCTGACAGCATATCATAATAGGCACTTCAATTCATCAAAAAGTGTAATGCCACACTTTCACTTTTTGTTTGATGGTGCCACTAGGGCAGGTAAAGATTTCATGTATCTCAAACAAGCCTTAGAGGAGGAGGCAAAAACATACCAAATAAAATTTAATTTTATGGAAGAGAGACAAGTAACAGGTCTTTCAAAAAAGCAACTCTCACGCATAGAAAATATGAGTTGGCTTCTGAATCAAGGTGATATAGTCAAAATGAAAAAATATTTATTTAATAGTGTCAAAGTGAGAGATACTGTAGACTTACTCCAAACTCATTATCAGAATACACAAAATATATCTTATTTTTTAAAACTATTATCTGTTTTGAATCAGCGGTTAAAAGAACTAAATATAGACTTCATATATAAAAATATCAATTTAAAAGAGAGTATATATTTTTTCTTAGATACAAGACACAAAAATATGTTAACCAGTCTTGAGAAGGGAAGAACGGTAGAGATAAATCTTTCTAATGTACTTGATAGAGAGATATTAAAAAAAGCACACCATTTTCAAAGTGATGTTATAGATATAGTATCTAAAAAGTTTAATTTAGAAAATTTGTCACCCAAACAACTAAGATATCATAAAAAAGATGATTGGGATGCACCTGTGGCAAGCAAGATAAATAGTTTTCGTAAGCTCATTATACAAGATTTGCGTAATACACTTGCCTATGCAAAAAGTGAAAAGGATTGGAAAAATATATTATTGAAAATGGGATACATTAAAGTTTCTATCAATAGTTCAAAAACTTCAAATAAGCGTGTTAAACATTCCATTACAGTTACTACAAAAAAGAAAAGTAAAGTGTAAATACCATTTCATGCAATGCATTTGAACTTTAAAAAAATCACCCAGTTAATGATGCACAATAAAAAACGAAATCGCAAAAAAGAAAATTATGATAATAGTTTAGATGAGTATAAAAAAAGAATAAAAAGGCAACAGGAAATTTTGGAAAAATATACGGTACAGATGCAATTACTTTTACAGATTTATTTTCGTTCAGAAAGTAAGAATATTATAAATGAAGATTTATTAATAAAGTTGGCACGTACATATACTATTCATACTAGTGAGATGTATAAAATCACAACTTATCAAACTGAGTCGACTATTATTGTAGATAACAATAATACTATTATCCTGAAGAAAATGAAAAGTAATTTAAAGAGTGTTATTAGTGATATGTTAGATATAGCTGTTTTAAAAGGTTGGGATTTAAAATCATTAGAAGTAGAAGGCAATCAAAGATTTGTTAATGAAGTTAAAAAGCAAATCCGAAGTAGGTTGAGCCCTGAACAAATACAATTAGAGATGCTTGATGCAAGTAAAATTCAAATTTAAGAATATAAAAAAGGATTAAAAATGTTTGAAATAGATAGATTACAGGTAGAAATTGAAATAGAAAACAATATGATTGTTGAAAAAAACTATTATGCTTTTATTGGTAATGTTGGACTTAAATTAGGAAAAGGTTTTGTACTTGAACGTGGAAATGAGAAGTTAGATCCTGATGCTATAAATGTATTTATGAGTCATTTAGTAGAAGCTCGTTCAATAGCTATGAAAAAACATCTCATTAAGATAGTGAATAATAATGACTCTGAGAATATAAAAATATCTATGATGAAGTTAGATAGATTAGCATACTATAAGGCACAAAAACTTTTTTGGGAAGATAAAATAAATATTGAATTAGTAAAAAAAGAACAAGAAGAACTTGATTGATAGTTAGATATAAATTAAGAATTTTGTCATGCTGACTGCCCATCAAAAACACTATTTTGGCGATAGCCAAACGGCAACGCCGAAGTGTGTAAATCTGAAAGATTTTGTGATGGGCAATGCCTGATAAGTATTTTATTGGGTATAGATTGAGAATAAACTATGCCCATTAAAAAAATGTTTCATTATTTACTAACTACATTCTAATTGTTAAATTAAAACCAAATACATGTAGATTACACTAACATAGTATCCACTTAAAGAATCTGGATATCATATTTTTATCAGCGTAATTATTAATTTAATGCATTTATTTTTTCCTACCTAGAAGTGTCATTTGGTTTTGTAATAAAATAATCTTGACCAAAATGATTAATAATGATGGGATACAAGTATTTTTCTTCGATATTGAATAAGTTTATATTTTCATTGTTTAATTTCGTCTGCAGACTCTCACATAGTGAATCGATTTCATCTATTTGTTCATGATTTATTTTGGCTTGTCGCTCACGCTCAAAAATTGACATTATGATATCAATAGTTTTTTTTGGCATTTGTATTTTTATGTAGTAAAGGCGAAGTAAACCTTGCAGTACATGAGGCATTATTGGTACTTCAATGTATCTTTTAGTTTTGTTAAAATCAAGTGCCATTGACGCGTAAACATATTTTTTTAATTTTTTAATTTGTGTTTTATATTGATTTTTATCAGTTCCATCAAATAACCCTGATAGCCAATATTTCTCAATAGAATTATAGATAATCTGTAGCATTCTTATATCTCGAATGTTCAAATCTAATTGGTAGGCTTGAATATGTTCAAAACATTTTGGAGAAAGAACCTTCTTTACAATTGCTAAAGAATATCCATCTGCATTTGAAATAATAGATATATCTTTGTAGGTAGTAATTTTTTTACCAATTAATTTGTGTTTTTGCGTGGATGCATCTCGAAACTTTTTTTCTAAACTTTTAAGATAACTTTCTCTATTTTTAAAATTTTTCATTGTATTCCTTCTTGT
>JAJRPL010000351.1 GCA_024280815.1 Bacteroidota bacterium | reverse complement strand
ACGTAGAAATGGCGTTCATATGTATCCACAATATGAATATGATAAATACGAAAAAATAGAATTCGATTTAAATAATATTAATGAAAAATTTAAAAAGAAAAAACTCTTTAAAGGAATGGAGTTTATCTTTGATAAAGTAGACACTTCTAGCGTAACGGGTAAACCATATCTGCCTATTTTCATCAATGAAGCGATGTATAAAACCTATGGTAAAAATAAGCCAGGTAAGAAGTTTAGAGAAGAGTTGGTTGCAAATAAAAATTCAGGATTTGAGAGCAATCAACAACTCATAGAATTTGTAAAGCAATTGTATGTAGATTATAATATATATGATAATTATTTAAAGTTTTTTGACAAGAGTTTTACGAGCCCACTTTCTAGAACAGGGCCTTCAGTTTATAATTATGTATTGACAGACAGTGCTTATATAGAAGATAAATGGTGTTATAATATTGTGTTTTATCCGAGAAGGAAAAATGAATTGACCTTTAAAGGAGATTTTTGGGTAAATGATACCACGTTTGCCATTAAAGAAATTGAAATGAATGCCACTAGAAGTGCAAACATAAACTGGGTTAAAGAGATTTATGTTGCTCAAAAATTTGATGTGTTGAGTGACTCTGTTTTTTTACTAAAAAGAGATCATATGATGTCTGATTTTTCTTTAAATAAAAAAGATAAATCTAAAGGGGTCTATGGTAGAAGAACTACACTTTATAATAATTATGATTTTGAAAAAATTCGTGATGAGAAGTTTTATAAAAAACAAATCGAAGTTTATAAAGAAGAGGTGTTTAATAAACCAGACGAATATTGGAGTGAGAATCGATTTGAAAAATTAAATGATGATGAAGAAGGAGTGTATAGAATGTTAGATACACTTAAAACAAACAGGAAATTTAAACAATTATATAATCTAACAGCTACATTGGCGAGTGGTTATTGGGAAATGTTTAATGGTTTTGATTTTGGTCCTATTTTTTCAACTTTTGGTAATAATGATGTAGAAGGTACACGTATTAGAGTAGGAGGTAGAACCTATTTTTCTCAAAATGACATTTGGCGTTTACAAGGTTTTATGGCGTATGGTTTTAAAGATCAAAAAATAAAATATGGGTTGTCTGGAAAATGGTTGGTAGGTAAAAGAAATAGAATAATTATTTCAGCTGGTTATCGAAAAGATGTTGAACAAGTTGGCGTTAGTTTAACAACGTCTAATGATGTATTAAGTAGTAATTTTAATTCCACTGCCTTTTTTACAAGAGGTGAAAATTTCAGATTGACGAAGTTAAATTTCAGTAATGCTGCCGTAAGTTTTGAGCCTGTAAAAAATTTAAATTTTAAATTAAGCGGAACTTATAAAACCATGGAGTCAGCTGCTCCAGAGTTATTTAATATTGGTTATTATGATAAAAACGGATTCATTCATTCTAATTTAAATCAAGCTGAACTTGAAGTTTCGTTACGATTTACACCTGGAAGAAAAAATGTAGGTTTTGGTGTTGAAAGAAGTGTAAGTAATAATCAAAGGTTTCCTGTCGTGTTTTTAAGTTATACCAAAGGTTTAAAAGGAGTGATGGATAGTGATTTTGATTTTGATAAATTACAATTGTTCTATAGTCACCGTATTCTAATGGGTGGTTTGGGTAAATTAAAATATGTTATTGAAGTAGGTAAAACATTTGGAGCTGTACCAATTACATTACTAGATGTTGTACCAGGTAATCAAACGTTAATTATGTCAGCACGTACATTTGATTTGTTAGATTATTATGAATTTGTAACTGACCAATATGCGACACTTCATTTAGAACACAATTTTAATGGTAGAATTTTTTCGAGAATACCTCTGTTACGAAAATTAAATTTACGTGAACTAATAGGAGCCCGTGCTGTTATTGGTACGTTGTCTCAAGAAAATATAGATTTAAATGTTTTTGATTTGAACGGTAAAGCTCCTATAAAACCGTATTATGAATACCATGTCGGCGTGGGTAATATTTTCAAAATACTACGAGTAGACTTACTGTACAGAGGTAATTATAGAGATTTACCTAATGCAACCAAATTTGGTATAAAAGCAGGAATCAATTTTTATTTCTAAAAATTAATTTCCCTGTATAGAATTCTTTAACCTCAATTATTGGAGGTTTATTGATCGAAATTACATTGCCAGAGCTTCGTATTTCACCAGTAATTTTTTGTAAAGGATGTACAATCATTTCATTTATTCCTCTATGGAATAAGTCAATATTTTGTGCTATCAAATTTTTACCATTAAATTTACCCTCACCTGCATAAAAACCTATAAATAGATTGTTTGTATTTCCTTCTATAGTAAAGTTGGACACATTATTAGAGATGATATTCAAATCTTGGCTATCAATATGTAAGTTGAAATCGCCTACATTTACATAATCTTCATTGTAATTTTCTGAAATTAAAGTTAGAGAGTTAAATCTGATAATTTCTTTGCTGAAAACTAAAAACTGTGATGCATTTCTAATTTCAGAAATATCAATTGCTGTCAATATTACTTTTGCAGGTTCATTGCTTCTAATTAAATGACAAGATGAATTCTCAATACTTAAAACTCCGTTTTTAATGGTTGTAGAAATATTATCAATTAAATTTTCGCCATAACTGATTTGAATACTATTTTCTGAGCCTTGTTTTATTTCTAGTTCAATGCCTTCATGAAAAATTACTTTAGAAAATTCTGTTAAGGCAATTGTTTTAGTTGTTGTACTTCCTATAGAAGATAAACAATCTGATGTATTGTCTGTACATCCAAAAAAGAAGATTAAAATTGTAATATTTAAGAATGTTTTTGTCATCTGGCTATAGTCTAATTCCTATTCCGATATCAATAGATTCGGCAATAAATAAATGTGCTTTGATTGTTGCTGTAGCGAACCATTTTCTGCCAAAATATTTCTTTACACCTACACGTTCATAATATCTAGTTTCGTATGTATAAGGATAGTAAATATAGTATCCAAGTTGAGTAATAATAGAAAAATTATCAATATCTAATTCATGACCTACAAGCAAGCTTACACGTTTGTAATCGGCTTTACCATCTTCTTGAAGTTCGGGAAAAGCAATGGTATTATAAGCAATGAGTTCTTTTAGAAATTTTGAGATGAATATTTCACCACCAAACTGCAAAATACTTTTTCTATTCAGTCGTTTGTCAGCATAAACTGTACCTATATAAAAAGGAAACTGTTTTCCTCCAATATTACCAGAACTATTTACGCCGCCACTTAACTGAAAGTTGAGTTTTAGGGGCTCTTTTTTATAGATGTTGGAGTTATTAATGTGGGATAATGAATAATCAATTGGATGTTGAGCATTAAAATTATAACTAATACCTGTAGTTAAAGAAAGAATATTTAAACCTACGTTGGGTGATTTTATTGCTGCATTAGAATAATGAGAAATCATCAAACCTATAGTTGCATCAAAAGCATTAAAAATTCCAATTCTTTTATAATTGATGCCTAAAGAATTGTTGATTAATAGATGTGAGCCAAAAGCGATATTTTTATTATTAGTTTTTAGATCAAAAGGATTAGTATTAAATGCAATGCCTTGACCTAGTTTTAAATAAAACTGATTGTTTTTGGCTTTATTGCCAAAATAAAATGAATAGTTTAATTGGGCTGCATAAACTTTACCTAATGTAGAATTTTTAAAATCGTGATAAATAAATGAAACTCCCCATTCAGGGTAATTATAAACTGCTAAATTTTTATTTTCAGGAGTTGATT
>JAJRPL010000350.1 GCA_024280815.1 Bacteroidota bacterium | reverse complement strand
TGGGTTATTGATGACGGAGGGAAAGATCCTAACTGTTCTTCAGTTGCTCTTACTTGCCCAACTATAACCTTTCCAGCAATCAATGCAACTAAAGTAATAACCAAACCAACTATTACCTGGGATAAAGTTACGGGAGCAACAGGGTATAGAATTGTAATCATTAAAACTTCAGATAATACTGAAGTTTTAAACATACTCTTAGCAGCTGTAGACAAGTACACGTTGTTAACCCCTTTAAATACCAATACTACATATAAAGTAAGTGTTTATCCATCAGAAAACACAACCGAAAATGTGAGTTGTGCAGCTGTAAACTTTACAACGGCAGGAACGGGAAACGTTCCTATTTGCACATCATTAAACACTCCATTTGATGGTGAAGACAACATTGCTACTAACACAACCTTATCTTGGTTAGGAACAAGTGATGCTGATGGTTATAGAATTACCATTCGTACAAGTACCGCAACAATTGTCAATGATAAAGATGTTTTTAATACGACAACTTATAATGCTCCTGCATCTGGCTGGCTTGCAGGGCAGCAATATTTTGTTACCGTGATAGCATATAATAATAATGGTACTGCAATCAATTGTAAAGAAACAAATTTTACAACAATAGAAGTTATAACAGCACCCAACTGCCCAACTATAACCTCTCCGCAAACAGGAACTGCAGGTGTAGCTACCAATCCCTCTATTACTTGGAATACTATTGGAGGTGTAACAAGCTATAGAATAACCATTGGCACAACAGACGGAGGGACAGAAATTATAGATAAAACATTGGAAAGTAGTATATTATCTTATACACCAAACCCTAATTTATCAAATAATACGCTATACTATATAACGCTTTTTGCTTCAAATACAATAGGTGAATCAGCACCTTGTTCATCTATTAGCCTTACAACAGGTACAGAAGCAAAAGCACCCAACTGCCCAACTATAACCTCCCCACAAACAGGAACTGCAGGTGTAGCTACCAACCCCTCTATTACTTGGAATGCTATTAGCGGTGTAACAAGCTATAGAATAACCATTGGTACAACTGACGGCGGAACAGAAATTACAGATGAAACATTGGCAAGTAATATATTGACTTATACACCAAGCTCTAATTTATCAAATAATACATTATACTATGTAACGCTTTTTACTTCAAATTCAATAGGTGAATCAGCATCTTGTTCATCTATTAGTTTTACAACAATGGTTATTCCTACAACAGCTCTTGATATTCCAAAATTTTTTAGTCCCAATAATGATGGAACCAATGATACTTGGGTAGTAAATGACCCCAAAAACATAATAGTTAGTATATATATTTTTGATAGACATGGGAAAGTCTTAAAAAAGTTAAGGTCAAATCAAAGCTGGGATGGCAATTATATGGGTAAGCCTATGGGCGAAACAGATTATTGGTATCTAATTGAATTAAACACTGGAGAAAAGAGAACAGGTCACTTTAGTTTATTAAGAAAATAGAATGATAAAAAAACAAAATATATCAATAGTTCTTTTTATTTTTTTATTCAGTTCAATACTGGTTAAAGCACAAGAAACTTTGCCAGTGTATACAGATTATTTATCAGACAATGTTTTTTTATTACATCCATCAGCTGCAGGAATTGGCAATTGTGCAAAATTACGCTTAACACACAGACAACAATGGTCTGGAGTTTCAGAAGCACCTTCTTTACAAACCTTAAGTTATCATCAGCGGTTTAATGAAAAAGCAGCCCTCGGATTGGTTATGTTTAATGATAAAAATGGCTATCATGCTCAAAAAGGAATTTCAGCAACCTATGCTTACCACATTAATTTTGGCTCAAAAGCAACAATGAATCAATTGTCGTTTGGTCTTTTAGGTTCTTTTGTGCAAAATACAGTTGATAAAAGCAGTTTCACTTCATCAACACCCGATATTGTTGCAACGCAACTAATAGAATCTGATAATTATTTTAATGCCGATATCAGTATTGGTTATCATTATATGGAAGCTTTTTCTTATCTGACGGTAAAAAATTTGTTGTTACAGACTAATAGCTCAAAGTTTGGTACTTCATCTATAAATTTGAGACGTTTTTTATTAACCTTAGGTTATTATCTTGGGAAGAATAAAAGTGTTCAGTTTGAACCCTCAATAATGATACAATATATACCTAGAACAGCAGAAATGATAGGAGATGTCAATTTAAAAGTATATAAAAAATTAGAAGAAGAACAACAAATTTGGGCAGGAATAGCTTATAGAAATAGCTTAGAGGCAAATTCTGTTGAAAGTTTAAAGCAAGTTACACCAATTATTGGTTTTGATTATAAGCGTTTTACAGTATCATATACCTATACAAAACAGATTGGCGATATTGTAATTGATCATACAGGTTATCATCAAATAACATTGGGTATGAATTTGTTTTGTGATAAACCTAGATCTTCTGGTTGTCCAAATGTTAACTCATTATTTTAACCTTATCATCATCTGTATTCTCTCAATAACTTTAGAAGTAATACTCTAGATTCTAGTCTAGAAATCAAAATCCAATACATATTCGATATTTGAGCTGTAATTTGTTATTTTTGCCCTATGATTTCTAAACAACAATTCGAAAAAGAACTTAATCTTATCATTACCAATGCTATCAGAGAAGATGTTGGTGATGGTGATCATTCTTCATTAGCCTGTATTCCAAAAGAAACTACAGGTAAAGCCAAATTATTAGTGAAAGATGAAGGTATTATAGCGGGTGTTGAATTTGCGAAACTTGTTTTTCATCATATTGATGCTAGTTTGGAAATTGAAACCTTAATTGAAGATGGAAGTACAGTAAAATACGGAGATATTGTGTTTTATGTCACTGGTAATTCTCAATCTATTTTAAAAGCTGAACGCTTAGTATTAAATGCAATGCAACGGATGAGTGCTATTGCTACCAAAACCAAATCGTTTGCCAAATTATTAGAAGGTACAAAAACTAAAATTTTAGACACGCGAAAAACAACACCAGGTATTAGAGCCTTAGAAAAATGGGCTGTAAAAATTGGTGGTGGTGAAAATCATCGTTTTGCGTTATATGATATGATTATGCTAAAAGACAATCATATAGATTTTGCTGGTGGTATTACCAAAGCCATTACAAAAACACAAAACTATTTAAAAGAAACCCAACGCGATTTAAAAATTATTGTAGAGGCAAGAAGTCTTCAAGAAATTGAAGAAATATTAGAATCTGAGGGTGTTTACAGAATTTTAATCGATAATTTTAATTATGAAGATACCCGAAAAGCCGTAGCATTAATTGGAGACAAATGTTTGACTGAATCGTCTGGTGGTATTAATGAAAATACGTTAAGAGCGTATGCTGATTGTGGTGTCGATTTTATTTCTTCTGGTGCACTCACCCACTCTGTTTATAATATGGATTTGAGTTTAAAGGCTGTATAATTTTTATATTTATCCGATTTAGGGTATCAAAAAAACTACTACTTACACACCTACTTTTGACTTTCTTTTAACATGGGTACGAAACGAAAATCACCCAATTCATGTTTTTCAAAATCTTTTTCACCTTTACGGATAAATAATGTCATCGTTTGAACCTCATCACCAACAGGAATCACCAACCTTCCTCCTATTTTCAACTGACTTAATAAAGGCTTAGGCACAAACGGAGCACCTGCAGTAACAATTATTTTGTCGAATGGTGCATATTCTGGCCATCCCTTATAACCATCACCAAAATTTAATTTTTTAGCCACATACCCCAATCTTGGCAAAAACTTTCTTGTCTTTTCATACAATTCTTTTTGCCTTTCAATACTATAAACCTCAGCTTCTAACTCAATTAAAACTGCAGTTTGATACCCAGAACCTGTACCAATTTCCAAAACTTTATCCGTAGGTTCAATTTGTAATAATTCTGTTTGAAAAGCAACGGTATAAGGTTGAGAAATAGTTTGGTCTGCAGCAATCGGAAATGCATTGTCTTGATAGGCAAAATCTATAAATCCTGAATCCATAAATAAATGTCTAGGAATCTTTGAAATAGCATCTAATACTTTTTCATCTTTAATTCCTTTTCCTTTAATTACTTTAACTAACTGATTACGAAGTCCTTTATGTTTATGTGAATCTTTCATGGTTGAAAAT
>JAJRPL010000349.1 GCA_024280815.1 Bacteroidota bacterium | reverse complement strand
GATATTGCTTGATTGTTTCTGTAAAATAATGTATTTTTAGTCCTCAAAATTGGGTGGTTTAAAAAGTGTTGTTTTGTTTTTAACACATTAAAAATAACGCTTTTACACCTGATTCTGAACTTTTATAGTGAATTTTTCGGGCTAATGCCCAAATTGAGTATTATGTTTTAGAAGGAGGGACTGGTACTGGTACTTTTGAATCCCCTTTTGGCACTTTAGATGATGCTTTAGCTGTAGCTAAACCTCACGATATTATAACTTTACGTTCCGGAACTTATAAACGACCCTCGAGCTATATTGCAACTCCACACCTAACCATTCAGGGTTATAAAGAATAAAAACCTCATATCACAGAACCCTATAGTAGAAATGCTGAGGCAATGACTATCTGGGTAGGTGCAACTGCACATCATTTTACTTTAAAAAATTTAGAAATATCAGGAGGTAAAAACTACACCTTAAAATTTGAAAATGTAGATTTTAGTAGTGCTACAAGCAATAATGAAAGAGCAAGATTTGCCTTAATTGAAAATTGTGAGATACACCATAGTGGTAATGATATTATTAAAATCACTCCTGGGTGCAATAATATTACCTTCAAAAATTGTGAAATTCATCATTCTGGTCTTGCAAATACACAAGGTGATATTAATGAAGCTTACCCAAATTGTCAAGGAATAGACAATGTAAATGCAGATTATATGATTGTACAAGGTTGTCATATTTATGAAATTCCTTACAGTAATCCATGTGTATTTTTTAAAGGAGGAGCAAGAGGTTGTATTATTGAACGCAATTTAATGGAAAAATCTTATGCTGGTGCATGGCTCGGAGCACAAACAGATAAAGAATTTTACAACCCCAAAGTGAATCCAAATTATTATAACAGTATTGATGGTGTTGTACGTAACAATATCATTAAAAATATGCGAGGAGAAGGTATAGCTATAATGTCTGCAAAGAATCCAAAAATATACAATAATACGTTAATAGATTGTGGGAATGGAAGTGAAGATGGAATTGCTCTTGGATTTAGACATCAACCTATGAGTGATACAGAACCTAATCCTCCTACTATAAATGCTTTTTTGGCAAATAATATTATTGTAAGAAATTCACCCACAACCAATCCTTACAAAGATTTTGTTATTGAAATTTATGGTGATGGTGATAATAATATTTTAGCTTTAGAAAACGGTACTTTAAAAATGACTACGAATAGATACTATGATACAAATTATACTGATTTGAGAGTTAGAAACAACAACAATCACGGTGATTTTATAGATACATCAACTCTTGACTCATGGAAATCTTCTCCATTACATAACACTTCTTATGCTGATCGTAATTCAATTTTTGGAGACCCAAAGGTTGATTCTAATGGAAACCTCCTAATAGATAGTAATTGCATTGGAACAGGAATTGCTATTGATGGTTTAATCGAAGATTTTTATGGAAACCCAAGACTATCTGGAGCAATTGATATTGGAGCTATACAAGCTTCTTCTAGCTTAAGTAATGATAGCTTCAATTTACAGCAAAAGCCTTTAGATGTGGTTAACTATCCCAATCCTTTTAAACAAACTACTACTTTTCTCTTTACAATTCAAGAAAGAACATTTGTAAAAATTATAATATATAATTTGTTAGGACAGGAAGTACATGCCTTAGGAGGCAAAGAGTTTGAAGCGGGTAACCACACACTTAATTTTGATGCAACAAATTTAAACAGTGGAACCTATGTTTATAAAGTATCTCTAGGTGAAAAATTTATTTCTAAAAAAATGGTCCTAATTAAATAACTCTCTTTTTATACTATTCAGTAATAACATTTTATTATTTTTGTGGAAATCTAGTTATTCAAAAAATATGAAAAATATATTAGCTCTATTTCTATTAAGTTTTCTTTTTGTATCCTCATTTTCACAAGAAACACAAACAAATCAGTTTACATCAATTTACGATATTGAAGCAACCAAGGTAAAAAGCCAAGGTAAAACAGGAACTTGTTGGAGTTTTTCAGCTTCTTCATTCATAGAATCAGAAATCTTTAGAAAAAATGGTGTTCTTGTAGATATTTCTGAAATGTATACGGTTAGAAATACCTATGAAAGAAAAGCCGAAAATTATATTTTAAGACAGGGTAAGGCTCAATTTAGTGAAGGTAGTCTCGCTCATGATGTTCTAAATTCTATTCGTGAAAACGGACTGGTACCAGAAGAAGTGTATTCTGGAGGTATCACTAATAAAGGTACACACAATCACACCGAAATGTTTGCTGTATTAGATTCTGTAGTACATCACTATGTTAAGAGCCCTAAACAATCAGTAAGTTGGATAGATAGTACCAATACGATCTTAGACACCTATTTTGGTAAAGAACCCACCACCTTTACTTTTAATGATAAACAATATACGCCTAAAACATTTCAACAGGCAATGACAATTAACCCAGACGACTATATTACGTTTACATCTTATACACATCATCCTTATTATGAGACTTTTATTTTAGAGATTCCAGATAATTTTTCTAATGGCAGTTTTTATAATTTACCCTTAAACGAATATATAAATATTATTGATAATGCTCTGAGTAAAGGATATTCTGTTGTATTAGATACCGATATTTCTGAAAAAACATTTTCCTCAAAAACAGGAATGGCAACCTTACCAATAGATGATACCAAAACAATTACTACAAAAAAAGAAAATATAGTCACATCAGAAAATCGTCATATAGAATTTTTAAACTATAACACAACTGATGATCATTTAATGCATATTACAGGATTGCTAAAAGATAAAAACGGAAATACTTATTACAAAGTGAAAAATTCGTGGGGCATATCTAATAAGGGGCATGAAGGTTATATCTACATGTCTGTACCTTACATTAAAATGAAGTCAATTTCAATTTTATTACATAAAGATGGAGTTTCTAAGGAAATTTTGAAAAAATTTAGTTTCTAGTTTTCTACATCATCGAGACTGTAAACCAAAACATTTAATTATTTGATTACCTAATCAACTTCTTATATTTAATACGTTTAGGTATCAAGTCTCCACCTATACGTTTCTTTTTATTTTCTTCGTATTCAGAAAATCCACCTTCAAAAAAGTACACTTGACTATCACCTTCAAAGGCTAAAATATGAGTACAAACCCTATCTAAAAACCAACGGTCGTGACTTATAACCACAGCACAACCCGCAAAATTTTCTAAACCTTCTTCTAAGGCTCTTAAAGTATTTACATCTAAATCATTAGTAGGTTCATCTAAAAGTAATACATTACCTTCTTCTTTTAAAGTCATTGCTAAATGCAATCGGTTACGCTCACCACCAGACAAGTCTGAAACTTTTTTATTTTGCTCAGATCCTGCAAAATTAAATCGACTTAAATAGGCTCTAGAATTGACCTGCTTCCCTCCCATCATTACTAATTCTTGTTCATCAGAAAAATTCTGCCAAATGGTTTTATTTTGATCTATATTAGAATGTGCTTGATCTACATAAGCAATCTTTGCAGTTTCACCCACAATAAACTCACCTTTATCTGGTTGTTCTTCACCCATTATCATTTTAAAAATGGTGGTTTTACCAGCTCCATTCGGACCAATAATACCAACAATACCTGCTTGAGGTAAATTGAATTCTAAATTTTCATACAATAATTTATCACCATAAGCTTTAGAAACTCCTTTGGCTTCAATAACATTTGTTCCTAGCCTCGGGCCATTCGGAATGTAAATTTCTAATTTTTCATCTAACTGCTTTTGATCTTGACTCATTAATTTGTCATAATTCTTCAAACGAGCCTTTTGTTTGGTTTGACGTCCTTTTGCTCCTTGTCGAACCCACTCGAGCTCTCGTTCTAAAGTTTTTTGACGTTTAGAAGCTGTTTTACTTTCTTGTGCCAAACGTTTTGATTTTTGATCTAACCAAGATGAGTAATTTCCTTTCCAAGGGATCCCTTCACCTCTATCCAATTCAAGAATCCACCCTGCAATATTATCTAAAAAATACCTATCATGTGTAACTGCTATAACAGTTCCTTTATATTGTGCCAAATGATGCTCTAACCAATGTACAGATTCTGCATCTAAATGATTGGTAGGTTCATCTAATAGTAAAATTTCTGGTTCTTGTAATAACAATCTGCATAAAGCAACT